>NZ_DKLH01000082.1:0-40980 GCF_002455685.1 Sphingobacterium sp. UBA6645 | reverse complement strand
TTTCCTGGTTCAAAGACAAAGGATCCGAAACATCCTCACTTTCCTGGTTCAAAACAAAAAAAGAGCTGTCTTTTCAGACAGCTCCCTTACTTCATTTCCCACATCGTCTATTCTGTAACCGGTAAATCGACCGGTTTCATCCGTTTAAATTTTTTGTAGCGCAGTATTTCATCCGCTAATTTTGAAATCGCAAAACCTACAATCGATGCATCATCCAACCATCCTAAGACCGGTATCAAATCTGGTACAGCATCCAAAGGGGATACAACGTAGATAATCGTCGCCACGATGACCGACATATTCCATTTATTCATTTTATATCGACCGGCAAAGGTATCTTTGATCATCGATAGTAAAAGACCAAAATCACTACTCTTCTCCCCTAAGTTTTGAGCTTTATCCTCAGCCAAATCGATCTCTTCTTTAGTCAGTTTACGATTTTTAAAGGTATTGAATAACAGAAGTGCTCTGTTAAAATAGTTTTTCTTCATTTGTTCTTTCGTCATTTTATCAATAAGACAGTGTTTTTAATAAACGGTTTAATAGGGATAAAAATTATTAAAAGGATTGAAATAGCGTTATTTAACAGTTTTTTAAAAATAATTTAACGTCTACACAATATCGTAAATACTACGGCGTTATAATAGTACAAATAAGGTTATTTTTAAGATAGCAGAGATGCTAACAAAAAAAAGAAATAACTTTATAAAAAGGGGTTGTACGAAAGTATAACCCCTTAATTTTTTTATGCTTCAATGAATAGGCGGCTAGCCTAGTTTTTCTTGTAATAACTCTTTATCGAGGCCCTTTTCATATTTCGCGACAACTAACGTTGCTGCTCCGTTGCCGATAAGGTTGGTAATCGCACGTGCCTCGCTCATAAATCGATCTATTCCTAGCACAATGCCGACCGCCTCGACCGGTATATGACCTACCACAGGCAATGTCGCAGCTAATGTTACGAAACCACTCCCTGTAACGCCTGCGGCACCCTTAGATGTTAACAAAAGCACCAATAGCAGCGTAATTTCCTGCTCTAAACTCAAATGCATATTTAAGGCCTGCGATATAAATACGGCTGCCATCGTTAGATAAATACAGGTTCCATCCAGATTAAAGGAGTATCCGGTGGGAATAACGAGCCCAACAATAGGCTTGGAGCAACCGGCATCTTCCAGCTTTTTCATGATCCCTGGAAGCGCTGATTCGGATGAAGAAGTACCTAATACAATCAGGATCTCTTCTTTGATATATTTAAGAAACTTGAAAATATTGACTCTTACGTAAAAGTGCAGCACGGCACCGATAATGAAAATGATAAAAATGATACAGGTTAGATAAAAGCTGATCATCAGCAACCCCAGCGAGGACAAGGCTTCGACACCGTACTTGCCAATGGTAAAGCCCATCGCCCCCATAGCGCCAATGGGAGCTAGATACATGATGATTTTGATAACTGCAAATAGACCTTTTAAGAAGGAGTCTAAGACATTTAATACAGGCTCCGAAGCCTTCTCGCCTATCTTAGTTAGCCCTACCCCAAACAACACCGCAAACAGAAGTACTTGAAGCAAATTATCCGACGCTACAGCCGCTACGACATTATCCGGAATAATGCTGATGATAAAATCCATGGTCGTTTTATGCTCCTGCGATTTTGACACGTATTCGGAAATCGCTGTGGGGTCTAGTTCTGCCGGATTGACGTTCATACCAGTACCAGGTTGAATCCAATTGACGAAGACTAAGCCAATCAATAATGCTATGGTGGTCATAATCTCGAAATAGATAATGGCTGTAAGACCGATCTTCCCTACTTTCTTTACGTCTTTCATACCGGCGATGCCAATTACAATGGAGGCAAAAATCAGCGGTGCGATGACCATTTTGATAAGTTTGATAAAACCGTCGCCTAGAGGTTTCATCTTGACTGCGAAATCCGGATAAAAAATACCGATAAGGATACCAATGATAATAGCGAGAATGACTTGGACGTACAAGCTCGAAAAGATCTTCTTCATAAATAGCTTTTGTGGCTTAATCAATTAAGGTTTAGAATCTACAAAAGTCTAAATTTAAAGGAAAAAAGAAAGAGTATTGCAAACTAATTTGCAAATAATTTCTGGAAGAGACACGATTTCGTAGGTAAGCGCTTGAGTTATTGGTTGGAGACTGTTAGTTTATCGACATATTTGTTGAGTGATTCGCCAAGTAGATAATTCCAACCGTTTTCAAAGCGTACTTGACTGAACTGCTCTCCGGCGTCGTGGAAGTTCTCGAGGCCCTCGTGGGTCAGGTGCAGGGTCGTTGCCCCTCCGCGCGGAATTAATCGCCAAGTAATGATAGAGGTGCCTTTGCTTTGTTTTGGATGGCGCCAGGTAAACTTAAAAAGCTCATTGGGTATCACATCTAAGACCTGGCAATGATGAAGAGAATCTTCGCGCTTATTATGTCGGTAGAATTCAAATTCCCCACCGATCTCCATCGTGAAATTGGGAATCTCAAAGAACCATTCCTTCATATTGTCTTTATTAGTGATAGCTTGCCATAAATCAGTTAGGGCGATGGGATAAGTTCGTTCAATGTGAATAGTTTGCTGGCGCATAGGATCCTCCTTTGTGTTGTCTTAAATATAAGCAATAGTACCCAACAATTTATTAAGCGAAGGTTAAAGTCCTGTAAAAAAATCGTCATACAATCTTCGTCTTTCCTTCGGCTGCTAGAGCCTTCCGATTTGTAAAAAACTCCGTATCTTTGTTAGTGATGAATGTAAACAGCTTACTTGAACGCGCATTGAATTTTGAATTCCTCTCGAAAGAAGAAGGGGTTTTTCTTTATCATCATGCGCCTACGGCCGATTTAGCTTTCGTTGCGAATGAACTTCGAAAGATTCAAGTTCCTTCCGGCAAAGTGACTTGGCAGATCGATCGTAATGTAAACACCACCAATGTTTGTATTGCGAACTGCAAATTCTGTAATTTCTTCCGTAGACCGGGACACGATGAGAGCTATATCACCGATATAGAAACCTATAAGCAAAAAATTGAAGAGACTTTTAAATATGGTGGCGATCAGTTGTTGCTACAAGGTGGACACCACCCTGATTTAGGATTGGCGTTTTACACCGACTTATTTAAAAAGCTGAAAGAGCTATACCCTACGTTAAAACTTCACTCCCTAGGTCCACCAGAGATTGCTCACGTTTCGAAACTGGAAAATATGAGCCATATCGACGTGCTGACGGCAATGAAAGAAGCTGGATTGGACTCTCTACCGGGAGCCGGTGCGGAAATCTTGAATGACCGCGTTCGCCGCTTGATTTCAAAAGGGAAGTGTGGTGGTCAGGAGTGGTTGGATGTGATGCGTGCAGCACATAAGATCAACCTTCCAACATCTGCAACCATGATGTTCGGCCATATCGAGACGATCGAAGAACGCTTCGAGCATCTGGTATGGATCCGAGAGGTGCAGGATGAAAAACCGGAAGACCATTATGGCTTTATCGCCTTCATTCCATGGCCGTTCCAAGATGATGGCACTTTGTTGAAGCGCCTTCGCGGTATTACCAACAATGTTACTTCGGATGAATATGTACGCATGATTGCTTTGAGCCGTATCATGTTGCCTAACGTAAAGAATATACAGGCTTCTTGGTTGACCGTAGGAAAGCAAACGGCACAGTTATGTCTTCATGCCGGCGCTAATGACTTCGGTTCGATCATGATCGAGGAGAACGTTGTTTCTGCTGCTGGTGCTCCGCATAGATTTACGTCGAAATCTATTCAGGATGCCATTGCAGAGGCAGGCTTTGAACCACAGCTAAGAACGCAGACTTATCAGTACCGCGAGCTGCCAGTGGATATGGAAGAACAAGTGATTAACTATTAATAGCCGCACATTGAAAGATATTCTATTAAATATTGAGGCCATCATTTTTGCGTCTACAGAGGGCATCAATCTTCATGACCTACGCTTGGTATTGCAAGAGGCTTTGGCAATAGAGATTACGAAAGAAGAGCTTGAAGGGTTTGTTGAGAAGATAAAACAAAAATATGCGTCGGATGATCAGGTTTTCGAACTTCATATCATCAATGAGCAGTATCAGTTTTTAACGAAAGCAGTCTATCATCCGTCGATCAATCAACTGCAGTTGCATAAGGAAAAGAGGAAGCTTTCGCAGGCAGGCCTTGAAACCTTAGCCATCATTGCTTACCGTCAGCCTATTACAAAATTAGAAGTCGAACAGATACGTGGGGTCAACTGTGATTATACGATTCAACGCCTCTTAGACAAGGGCATGATCAGTATAGTTGGCAAAGCTGATTCCATCGGAAAACCGCTCTTATATGCCACGAGTTTTGAGTTCATGCAGCATTTTGGATTGCGAAGCACAAAAGAGCTTCCGCAGCTGAAAGACATTGTGGCTGAGGAGAATAGCATTGGTGAAATTGTTGAATAAAATTTGTAAATGTTAAAGATTATACAGTAAGAAATAATTTCAAAAAAATATTTTTGAATTGAATTATCTTCTATAATTTTACCATACAAAAGATACAAAGTACAATATCATAATTAACAAAATGGCGACAATGCAAGTAATTGAAAATGATGTAATGGTTGAAGAAAGAGTATTCAACTTCAACGGTCCAGATGATGATTCTGATGACTTCGATGGCGATGAAGACGATTTCGAATTAGATGATATCGACGCTATCGGCGGAGGATACGATGACTTCGACGACGATGAAGACGACGATTTTTAATCGAGAATAATCTGAATCACTTTTACCAATACATCATGTTGGGAGGGCTATGTGTGGCCTTATAAAGGATAAAAGAAATTGAGCAAGCTTGGAAGAGATTCCAGGCTTTTTTGTTAGATTTTAGATGTGAGATATTAGATGTTAGACGCGTGGTTTTTAGAAAAATGGAGTGTTGTTTCAACCTTTAGATTAAGCTAGAAAAGTTTTGAATCAGGAAGGGAAGGATGCAAAGATAGTCAGGATGTATTGTCTTTGAACCAGGAAAGCAAGGATGTAAGGATCGTCAGGAGGCATTGTCTTTGAACCAGGAAAGGAAGGATTTAGAAGATTCACAGGATCCTGCTAATCATTGCATCCTTCCTTTCCTGGTTCAAAACAACTTTTAATCAAAACATCTTTTCTCAAAATGCCAGAATCTAACGTCCGATGTCTAATTTCTTATATCTAATATCTACTTAGACAATGAAAACGGCAAATCTCCCCTGCTAACCCCTCTATTTTTGTTGGGTTCTGCGCCCATATCAAAGCTTAGGTTTGCTCCCTTCATAAGCTCGCTATGACTGATAAAGTTTTTACTATAGCTTCTGCCATTGAACTTCATGCTTTGGATATAGCGATTCTGATCCGAGTTATTTTTTGTTTCAATATTTACCTTCTTACCATTGTTTAGGCTGATGGTTACCTTATCAAATATGGGCGATCCTAAGACATATTCGTCGGTCGCTGGAGTTACAGGATAGAAGCCCATCGCCGTGAAGACATACCATGCAGAGGTTTGTCCGTTATCTTCATCGCCGCAGTAGCCATCTGGGTTTGGAGAGTACATGCGGTTCATGGTCTCACGAAGCCAGTATTGCGCTTTCCAAGGTGCTCCAACATGATTGTATAAGTATATCATGTGCTGAATAGGTTGATTTCCGTGCGCATACTGTCCCATATTGGCGATCTGCATTTCACGGATCTCGTGTATTGGAAATCCATAATAAGAATCGTCGAATACCGGTGGAAGATGGAATACGGAGTCTAGTTTAATTTCCATAGCTTTATGTCCACCCATCAGTTTAGCTAGTCCTTCAACATCTTGAAAAACCGACCAGCTGTAATGCCAACTGTTACCTTCAGTGAAGGCGTCGCCCCATTTAAAAGGATTGAATGGTGTAGACCATGAACCATCTTTGTTCTTACCGCGCATCAGTCCGCTGGATGGATCGAAAAGTTTTTTGTAATTGAAGGAGCGCTCCTTGTAAAAATCTAAATCTTCCTGGGGTTTATTCAGCGATTTGGCTAACTGATAAATAGCAAAATCATCATAGGCATATTCAAGCGAACGAGCGGCATTTTCATGTATTTTCACATCGTAGGGAACATAGCCCAACTCATTGTAGTATGTTGCTCCTGCGCGACCTACAGCCGTAATAGGACCAGCATTATTCGCTCCTTTCTTCACAGCCTCGTACAGGGTTTCAATATCTTTGGATTTCACCCCTTTTATCCAGGCATCTGCAACAATCGATGCTGAATTATTCCCTACCATAATATTTCTGTAGCCGGGACTTGCCCATTCCGGGAGCCAGCCTCCCTCTTTATAGGCATTTGCAAGGCCTTCCTGAATCTTTTCGTTCACATCAGGATACATCAAATTCAAGAACGGAAACAGACAGCGGAAGGTGTCCCAAAAGCCTGTATCTGTAAACATATAGCCCGGCAGCACCTTTCCGTTATAAGGCGAATAGTGCACGACCTGGCCCGCGGCATCAATTTCATAGAACATACGCGGAAACAATAGCGAACGATATAGTGCGGAATAGAATGTTCGGATTTGATCGATGCTTCCGCCCTCCACTTGGATTTTTGAAAGCTCCGTATTCCAACGCTTTTCACCTTTGGCTACCTGCTCGTCGAAACTGATGTTGTCAAGTTCTTTTAGATTGAGGTTCGCCTGTTCTGGACTGATAAAGGATGACGCGACTTTAACGAGCAGCTTTTCCCCTGCATTCGCTGTCTTAAATCCCACTAGAGCGCCTACGTGATCTGCTTGTATCTTTAAACGATCATCGGTCAACACCGAGTCAGCGAAGGTTGCTAGGTTTGCGAATGGACGGTCGAACTCCATGACAAAGTAGTTCTTAAAGTTATCCGGAACTCCCCCACTGTTTTTGGTGCTATAACCAACAATCTTTTGCTCGCGAGGGATAATCTCAACAAAAGATCCCTTGTCGAACGCATCGAGCAGAACGAAAGCGGAGTCTGTTTTGGGAAATGTAAAACGGAAGTAGGAAGCTCTCTCCGTCGGGGTAACTTCTACTTTTGTGTCATAATCCGCTAGGTATACTGAATAATAATGCGGCTTCGCAATTTCAGCTTTATGGGAGAAATAACTAGCGCGCTTATCCTGATCGAAGGTTTTGTTGCCAACCATCGCCATTATGGAGAACTGCCCATAGTCGTTCATCCAAGGGGATGGCTGGTGAGTTTGCTTAATTCCTCTTATTTTTTCAGCAGTATAAGTGTACATCCAACCGTCGCCCATTTTTCCAGTCTGTGGGCTCCAGAAATTCATTCCCCACGGCATGGCAATCGCTGGATAAGTATTGCCGCTAGAAAGAAAATACGTCGATTGAGTACCGACGAGGGTACTCACCATATCAATAGGACGTTCAATCTTTCCTATCTTTTGAGCGTAAGTTGTAAGGATAGAGCTCCCCAATAGGAAAGCTGTTGCAAGAATTTTTAATCGCATAGGCTTTTTAGGATTAATTCGTTGCTTAAATATAGAAAATATTCCTTGATAATAGACTGCTAAAAGTATTTAGCCTTCGAAAGACAGGATGATTTTCCCGAAATGATCTTTGCTCTCCATCTGTCGATGAGCTTGCTCGGCGTCTCGATAATCGAATACCTGGCTCAATTCTACTTTGTATCTGCCATCTTCGATGAGCGGGATTACTTTTTCTTGGATTTCTTGAGCGAGCGACGTCTTAAAGGCACTGTCGCGCGAGCGAAGCGTGGATCCTGTTAAAGTTATGCGCTTATGCATAAGCTTTAGGAGATTCAATTCAACCTTGGCACCTTGCATCGCATTGATGTAGACCAGTCGTCCTTCTGGATTCATGATCTTAATGTTCTTTTCAAAGTACTCTCCTCCGATCGAGTCTAGAATGACGTCCATACCGATGGCAGCCAAAGCCTCTGCAAAGTCTTCTTCGCGGTAAATAATCGCTTTGGTAGCTCCTAACTCCTCTGTGAGCAGCTTTTTGTCCGCTGTTCCAACAGTAGTATAAACGTGGGCTCCGAAAGCTTTGGCAAGCTGTATCGCGGTCGTACCGATCCCTCCCGCACCGCCATGTACTAGAAAATTCTCGCCGCTATTCAATCTACCTCGTTGGAACACATTATGCCATACGGTGAACAAGGTTTCGGGAAGTCCTGCGGCTTCAGAAAAGCTAATATTACGAGGCTTCGCAATACAAATTCCCTCATCTACCACCGCAAGTTCAGCATATCCGCCACCAGCCAATAGCGCCATGACCTCATCTCCTATTCTAAACTTAGTTACCTTGGCTCCTAGTGCCTCCACAACACCGCACACCTCTAAACCTGGGATGTCCGCAGCGACGCCCTCAGGTGCCGGATAATTGCCTTTTCGTTGAAATACATCCGGACGATTAATACCAGCAGCTTTCACGCGGATGAGCACCTGATGTTCTTGAGGGATCGGATCCGGGCGTTCCTCAATCTTCAATACTTCAGGCCCGCCGAACTCTGTAATTACAATGGCTTTCATTATTTTTTATTTGGATAGGATTGCAATCTGATATTGAGAGTCAACATCAAATAGCGTCCTAATCTGTTATTTCTAGATTCGAAAACATCATTCCCTGCATATTCTGTCAATACGCCGACATTTTTATTTTGATCAAGCAGGTCAAAGCATTGCAAGCGAAGCAATGCTAGATTATTCTTCATAAAGGTGTACTCTAGGTAAGTATTGATGATCATTGGATTTACGTCACTCAACTCACTAACATACCCGTTGTAGAATCGCTGCGACATCTCTGCGCCTAACACGAACTTATTGCTGATATACCCTTTGCCACCTAAGCTTAAAAGAAAAGAATGCGCTGCAATCTTATTCCGATATGGTAATTCGTAAATAGCTCTATTCAAGAAATAGTTGGTATTGAACACCGACTCAAAGTACTCATTCCAGTTATAACGGAACTGGAGGTTTTGATTAAAAAGCAACTGTCGAGTCGTACTCTTTCTTGTATCAATAAAAGAAAGGTTGTTATAATATTCAACATCACCATTTAGATCAAGTTGGAAATTGTCGTTGATAAATGGCGTATTAAATAGGTAGTTCCACCGAACATCGTAATAACCGTTTGTATTTTCAAAAGAGGTTTCCTGTATAGTCGACTCTTTGGATACTGACTTTTTTGTACTTACGATCTTATTATTGATAAAGGTATAAGCGAAGCTGGTTTCGAAATATTGGCCCCTATTCGTAACGAACTTACGCAGGCTAGTAGAAATCTTATTATAGAATTCGGCCTTCAATGCAGGATTACCAACGATAATATTTCTGGAATTGGAGTTATCACGCACTGGCGAAATATGCAGGAAATTGGGCTGATTGTTTTTCCCAAGGTAGGAAAATTGTAAATCAAGCTCATCATTTACCTTGTATCGAACGTTTGTCGTTGGAATAAGGTTTACATTACTGTAATTGTAAGTCGCTGAATCTCCCTTAACTTTACCATCTAGACTAAGAGGCTGGACCGCAAAGCCCAAATTAACACGGAATCTATTATTGGGTTCATACTGATAGTTTAATCCGGTTTTAAAGCTCCGAAACTGATAAGCATACTCAACGCCTAAGGAATCTATTATTTCGAATGGTTCCTTTCTAACCATCCGGCGTGCCTCGATATCCGTAATGTCAATATCGTAGGAAACCTCCAAAAGACTGTGCTTGAAAAAAGGCTCTACATACGAAACAGATGATTTAATCGTATTAAGATCGTTTCGTGCATCAACAATTTGCTCCTGTTCAAACATACTGATAGATGGGTTCACGCTGGTCGTATCATAAATAACGTAGCTCTCTGTGACACGTTCATCCTTCCCTATCGTTTGAAAATTAAATCTAAAATCACCTACTAACTTTCTTCCCGGTTTCTTGAAATACTTGGAATAGAACATCAACACCTCTGCCGTCGGCGTAGAATTCACAGAACTATCTTTCTGTTCACCACTTTCGCTAACTCTATAATTCTGGCGGGTGGTATATTTATTATTATCTACAAAAGTTCTGTTGTAGGTAATCGTAGGTTTGATTTTAAATATATCCTGATTCTTAAATTTAGAATTGATTTCAAAGAATAATTTGTGATAGTTATCTAGGGTCGTAGTACTATAATCCTCTTTCTTATGGATCTTAAAATTGCTATAGGAAGAAGTTAATAAAGAGTTACCTTCTGTCAGATTGTGACGGCTTTGATAGTTATAGCCTCCAGATATCTGTATGTCTTTCCCCCAATTATCAGAAAAGCTGACACCTACAGACCCCAGCTTATTCAAGCCATCAGATTGATCAGCGTAGTCGCCGAACTCCCCGAGCGAAGTTGCTCTGCCACCGGCACCATTAGGAGAACCAAATGCGAACAAACTGGTATTGGTATTATTTAAGGACCCAACAACAGAGATCTCTTGACCATCATTAAATTTATTGATACCCAAAATACCCAAATATCGCTCGCGCGTTCCACCGCCAAGCGTCCCTTGTCCGAACGTAATTTTCTTCTTATTATCTTCTAAGATGATATTAATGATTTTTTCGGGCTCCGTATTCTTGATTCCTTTCTCTGCTGATGCAGTACCGTAATCATTGATTACTTCAATCTGCTTGACAAATTCAGTAGGAAGATTCCTCGTCGCGGTTAGCACATCACCTCCGAAGAATTTTCGGCCATCAACTTGTACCCCGGTAATTATTTGGCCATTGTAAAATGGCGTCCCATCACGCAAAACTTGAAATCCCGGAATGTTCTTTAACGCCTCTTCGAGCAGCGATCGCTGTGGAAATGAAAAGGCCTTCATATTAAACTGTATAGTATCTCCCTTATTGACTATCGGAATGTATTTCATCACCCGTACCTCTGGGATTAAGTTGGCCTGCGGATGGAGAGTAACCTTTGGCGCAAAAATCTGATCTATAAAACGGTTAGCGGGAAAAGTCTTCTTAACGATTTGATGCCCCAGCATACTGTAAGTTACACTGATATGCTCACCTTTTATCTTGTTGATACGATAGAAACCATTGGCGTTCGTCGTAACAACAATCGTATCTGCCGTACTGCTTAAGCGCACTGAAACCCCTTTCAAGCCCATACCAATAGTATCTACCACCAACCCTTCAATGCTTCTGGCGCCTTCTTGCGCAAGCAGCTTCGGAGAGACCGAAAGGCAGACCATCAACACGGTCAAGATATAATAAAGATTATGCACCTAAGATAGTTCCTATAGAGTAATTTAAATCTACTAATTCACAATAAATGAAATTTAACATTAAAACGCAGGAACTTAAAATTTTTGTATAAAAAAAGGGGCTAAAAATACAATTTTAGCCCCTTTTTATTATTTTTTAACTTATTCTCCGTCGAAAGTTACTTTTACTAGATGACGGTCAATTTCCCATCTTCCAGTTCCGTCTTCTCCGATTACGTCGAATAGCTCAAGAATACGACGAGCAACATACTCTTCTTCAACTTGTTCCTCTAAGAACCATTGAATAAAGTTGAACGTTACGAAGTCCTTCGCTTTCATACACTTATCAGCAATTTTGTTAAATTGTTCGGTCACAAACATCTCTTGTTCTAATGTCTGCTCGAACACACCTCTGAACGATTCGAAGTCTACAGGAACGTTAGTAACTTCTGGAGAGATCGCACGGCCACCTCTTGCTGAGATGTAGTTAAAGATCTTCAACATATGAGCACGCTCTTCGTCAGATTGCTTTGCAAAGAATGCTGCAGCATTATCTAATCCTTGATCGTCACACCATGCTGACATTGCTAAGTACAATGATGATGAGTGTGCTTCAACTTTAACTTGTGCATTTAATATGTTTTCGATCTCCTCAGAGATGGATGTTTTTAATTTCAATAAATCTTTCATAACAACTATATATAAAAATGTCCAGCGCGGATTGAATGAGTTTCAAATCCAACACTACAAAGATAACGTGTTGCAATAAAAATTATTGGATTTTTCTGCAATACAAATTCAGTCTAAATTAGGCCATAAAATAGCTAACTTATTTAGAACTAGTATAATTACAGCTTAAAATGTTAATAGGGATCTTGAGTGTAGACAACTATGAATCACCCCATTAAGTTCGATCATAAACTTCGCTCCTGACAGGACTTCGCGAAGCTGAAGGATCTCCTCAATGGATAGAATAAAACAACGTTCGGTGCGAAACGGCATGATGATTTCAAAGTCACCGTTGCGTGACGAATCCGTAAGCATAGCTTCAAGATCGATACTATCAATCTTCTTTTTGAAAGCGAAAAAATCTCTTACATTGAACGCCGTAGTGGCACCTTGAAACTCCAACCAATAACAGTTTTGTCGGCTACATTGGTAGACCGCAGCGTCATCGGATACAAATACTTCTTCAACGTTTGCTAAAGGACAAATCATGTTTTTCATTAGTCTGGAACAAATCTAAATAATATTAAGAATTAATCCAAATAAATAAACATGATAAAGTTCGTTCGCTCCTAGAACAATGATTTAAATTTTAGATATTCGTCTAAATATTTTTGAACACTTACTGAATGAAGGTAGAATAGTTGCGTATCAAACTCTACCCGGCGGAATTCCTCGTTCACTAAAGAAGTGCTCAGATGCTCTTCCAAAGCATCCCACAATTCCTTCGCTAAAGGAATGAATGCCAAATCCGTCATTCCATAAGAACCTTTCCAAAACCTAATTTCATAATCTGGATGCAAAAGTTCGTTTATGGCAGCTAGTAATTTGTTTAAATTTATTTCTCCATTTGAGTCGGCGATCTGTATAGACTTTTGATTGTAGATAAGACGTATGCCATTGTCATCCAAAATTTCCTTTTCTACGCATTTCATCTCTATCAATTCTTCGATCCTATAAATTATTTCGTCGACAGCGGAGTTTTCGTTTAACCACATAACAAGCTTGGTGTCGTCCTTAAGCTTCCTCCCATCGGCACTTTTAACCAATGATTCCAATGTTTTTAATTTATTTAGGGGCATGTTGTTTGTTTTATTAACCTCAAGTTAGCAAGAATTCCCTAAGGATAAAACTATTAATTACCTATTTGTATAGATAATTAACTACAAACTTATCAATCAAGTATTTGTCACGTACGTACAGGAAATATACGATTACCACTAATCAACACATTTCTTTTTGTACGAAAATGATATGCATAAAAAAAGCTGTCTCATTGAGGCAGCTTTTCTTTTCAAATTTTATATTTCTTAGAATTCTTCTTCTTGATTTAATATCTCTTTGTGGTTACTTGCGTTTGTTCGTGTTTTTGTTTTGTGCTTATTAATCTGTCGTCGGATCGATTCGATAGCAACATCTGTGGCTTCTTCGAAAGTCTTTGCTTGTGCCTTAGCGAACAACTGATTGCCGGGAACATTAAATTTTAACTCGACTACCTTGTTTGCTTCGTCATCAACATTTTCTAAACGCAAATAGCATGCGCCCTCGATGATGTTGTCCAAAAACTGATTTAACTTCTCTGATCTCTTCTTAATGAACTCAATTAACTTTTGGTCTGCATTAAATTTAATAGATTGCACTGTAATGTTCATTTTTCCTCCTTTTTTAAGCCTTTGGATGGGCTTGTTTATAAATTGATTTCAAACGTTCAGCTGAGTTATGGGTATATACTTGTGTCGCCGACAACCCAGCGTGACCTAATAACTCTTTAATTGCATTCAAATCTGCCCCATTATCTAAGAGCGCTGTCGCGAAGGTGTGTCTGAGCACATGAGGACTTCTTTTTTTCTGTGAAGTAATCATACTGAGATACCTTTTAACGATTCTATAAATGAGCTCCCGATAAGCAGGCTTTCCTTCTTTGGTAACGACTAACTCCGGTATAATGTTTTGAAAGTTCTGTTGTTTTTTTTCCAACATATACCGTTTCAGTTCTTCTAGTAAAGTGTTGTTGATAGGCGCAAAACGCTCTTTACTCCTTTTTCCGAATATAAGTATTTTTTTATTATAAAAGTCAACATCTATTTCTTTAATCGACACTAATTCCGATACACGGATACCTGTTCCAAATAGTAGTTCAAGCACGATAAAATCGCGTAAATCTTCAAAACTGCTCAGTTCCCCTTCAATTTGATCCAGCAGGCTAACCATCTTTTCTTTTTCAACGATCGTCGGCAATTTCTGCGGCACTTTCAATGCTTTAATCAACGACATTGGGTTGCGCTCTACCAAACCCTCGCGAAGTAGATATTTATAATAGGATTTCAAAGCGGAGATGGAACGATTAATTGATCGAGCCTCCTTTTTAGACTCTCGTAGCGTCGAAAAATAATAACGGAGAAATTTGAAATCGATAGCATCAAAGGTATACGACTCTTGGTCCGCGAAAGCTAGAAATTGATCTATTTCTTTCTCATAGGCGGTCAAGGTATGCACCGAATAATGCTTTTCAAATCTTAGATATGTTATAAAACTTTCCTTATACATTTCCTCTTCCCTTATTGGTAATATTAGGAATTATTTTCTGAAAAAAATGTGATCTATCGCAATATAATTATTGAAATCTCTCATTTGACACGAAAATGAAAAAGGGCGAAGTGTTCACTTCGCCCTTTCCTTAGATTATATTAATATTATAATTTGCTGTTCACATCAATTGCATTCAACTCTTCGAAAGCTTGTGTCAAACGCGTAACGAATGCTTCTTCACCTTTTCTTAACCAAACACGTGGGTCATAGTATTTCTTGTTTGGAGAATCAGACCCTTCTGGGTTACCGATCTGACCTTGCAAGTAATCACGGTTCTTCGCTTCGTATGCACGAACGCCATCCCAGAATGCCCATTGCATATCTGTATCGATGTTCATTTTAATAGCACCATAAGAGATCGCCTCAGCAATTTCCTCAGGCGATGAACCCGAACCTCCGTGGAACACGAAGTTAACAGGCTTCTCTGCTGTTAAATTGAATTTCTCACGAATAAACTCTTGCGAGTTATGAAGAATAACAGGCTGTAACTTCACATTACCTGGTTTATAAACCCCATGCACATTTCCGAATGCTGCAGCTACAGTAAATTTATCAGAAACTTTTCCTAACTCTTCGAAAGCATAAGCAACCTCTTCAGGTTGTGTATATAATTTTGAGCTATCCACATCCGAATTATCCACGCCATCCTCTTCTCCACCTGTTACACCCAACTCGATTTCCACAGTCATACCTAGTGGTTTCATGCGCTCTAAATACTTTTTAGAAATTTCGATATTCTCTTCAATTGGTTCTTCAGAAAGATCTAACATATGAGATGAGAACAAAGGTTTGCCATGTTGTGCGAAGAATTTCTCGCCAGCATCTAATAAACCATCGATCCAAGGTAAAAGCTTCTTAGCAGCATGATCCGTATGCAAGATAACAGCAACACCATAGTGCTCTGCTAATAAATGTACGTGCTGCGCAGCAGATACCGCTCCTAAAATGCAAGCTTGCAATCCATCATTGTTTAATGATTTACCCGCATAAAACTGCGCTCCACCATTTGATAATTGTATAATTACTGGTGAATTAACTTTTTTTGCTGTTTCCATAACGGCATTGATGGAATCCGTTCCAATAACGTTTACCGCTGGTAAAGCAAATTTCTCTCTTTTAGCAATCTCAAATAACTCCTGTACTTGATCGCCAGTTAAAACACCTTTGAAATCTTTTAGGCTCATAGTTTATTCGTTCTAAATATTTGTTGTGAATGCTTAAAGATAGCGTTTTTTTATTATTCGAAAAAATATAGTGTAAAAATTACACTATCCGAATATTACCCCTTAAATTCCCTTTAAACGAAGAGAAACTAATTTTCCATACCATAAAATAATTGAAAAATACCATCTTTTTAACAGTCCTTATGACAACTTTATAACAAGAGCTGAAAGGCATATTTAACACTATTTTGCGCACCCTTAACAATGTATTTAATATCTTTATCCTGTTAGATCATTATTAACAAATTAATACAACATGCTACAGGTATACGGAATTAAAAATTGCAACACGGTAAAGAAAGCGCTCGACTGGTTAAATGAAAACAAAAAAGACTATGTTTTTCATGATTATAAGAAGGAACCGGCAACCCTTGAAAAATTAGAAGGATGGGAAAAAGAAATAGCATGGGAAGCCTTAGTCAATAAAAAAGGAACCACCTGGAAGAAGCTCAGCGCAGAAGAGCAAGCAAAAGTGAAAGACGCCGATACTGCAAATCAAGTATTACTCGCAAACAACAGCATGATTAAGCGTCCCTTAATCGAGTCGCCACAGGGAATTTTATTAGGCTTTGATGAGGAGGAATACAAAGCAAAACTTTAAACCAATTATGAAGAGAACAATTTTTAAATGGACACTAGCAAGTCTTATGATCGGTTTCTTCGGTCAACAGGAAAGCATTGCCCAAACAAAAGAAAGTCAATATAATTATAAGGAAGCATTCAACCCTATATTCTACAGTAATAACGGATCGCCTTATCGTTCGGCTTCAGGAAAACCGGGCCATCAATACTGGCAGAACGCGGCGAGCTACGATATAAAGGTTAGCTTGAACGACCAAACACATGAGGTTAAAGGAACGGTCAAGATATCGTATACCAATAACAGTCCGGATGAATTAGCATTTATCTGGCTTCAGATAGAACAAAATCTCTTTAACCAGGAATCCATCGGACAGGCAACTGTTCCCTTGAGCAACAGCCGATATGGCGATGCTGGCTCAAGTTTCAATGGCGGGTACACATTAAGCAATATCAAAGATCAAAGCGGCAAAGAACTGAAAAACAGTATAAACGATACGAGAATGCGTATTGATCTGCCGACTCCGCTCGCGGCAAATGGTGGCAAGACTGAGTTTAGCTTAGATTTCTCTTATATCTTGCCGGAATACGGCGCCGACCGCACCGGAATACTTCCAACCGCGAATGGCGACATTTATGCGATTGCGCAATGGTATCCTAAGGTAGCTGTTTATGACGATGTGTTAGGATGGAACAGCCTGCCCTACACTGGACCTGGCGAATTCTATATGGAGTACGGAGATTTCAACGTTGAAATTACCGCCCCGGCAAACCATATCGTCGTGATGGGCGGCGAGCTATTAAACCCGCAGGACGTTTGGACCAAGGATCAACTAGACCGTTATAACAAAGCAAAAGACAGCGATAAAACGGTCCTTATCCGCTCCGAAAGCGAAGTTAGCAATGCTAGTTCGCGACCACAGAAGAAAACGCTGACTTGGAAATATCGTTTGGAGAATGCGCGTGATGTCGCTTGGGCTTCATCGAAAGCCTTCATCATCGACGCTGCGAAAATCAATCTTCCGAGCGGCAAAAAGTCGCTAGCGCTTTCAGCATATCCGAAAGAAAGTAATGGCGGCAACGCATGGGAGCGATCGACAGAATATACCAAAGCGTCCATCGAATACTATTCAAAGAAATGGATGGAATACCCCTACCCGGTTGCTATCAACGTAGCATCGAATGTCGGAGGTATGGAATACCCTGCGATTGTATTCTGTGGAAACCGCGCAAAGGCGGCTAGTCTCTGGGGCGTTACTGACCACGAATTCGGGCATATCTGGTTCCCCATGATCGTCGGTTCCAACGAACGCTTGCACGCATGGATGGACGAAGGATTTAACACCTTCATCAATGAACTTTCAACTGAAGTCTTCAACAAAGGGGAATACAACCGCCCAATGGGAACTAAAAACTCGATGACACAAGTATTGATGAATCCTGCATTAGAACCCGTGATGACTACCCCGCAAGGTATGAAGGAAAGAAATATTGGCATCCTAGCCTACTATAAACCTGCCTTCGCACTAAGAATATTGCGTGATGAGGTTTTAGGTGCAGAACGATTCGACAATGCTTTCAAAAAATATATCGAATACTGGGCATATAAGCACCCTACTCCCGATGATTTCTTCCGTACGATAGAAAATGAGACCGGCGAAAATCTCGCATGGTTTTGGAGAGGATGGTTCCTCAACAACTGGGCTTTAGATCAAGCAATTACAGACGTTCATTACCCAGATTTAGACCCAACGAAGGGTGCAATAATCAGCATCAGCAACTTAGAAAAAATGGCGATGCCGGTCGTAATCGAGGCGACAACCGTAAGTGGCAAGAAAGTTCGCACTAAATTGCCCGTAGAAATTTGGGAAAGAAACCAATCATGGCGATTTTTGTTGAATACTACAGAGAAGCTTACTTCAGTAAAGATCGATCCGGATGGCGTTTATCCAGATAGCAATCCTGAAAACAACAGCTGGAAATCAAAATAAGAATGAAAAATCTTAAGAAAATATACATCATCACCCTATTGCTCGTCAGCAATATAGGCATACTATCTGCCCAACAAATTAAAGGTTTGGTGTTCGATCTCGAAAGCAGTCAGCGATTGAGCGATGTGCAGATCGAAAACATCAGCAACAATAAATCAACAACAAGTGCTTCTGACGGTAGTTTTACTATAGACGGAAAAAGGAATGACTACCTCGTATTAAGAGCGAAAGGCTATGATCGAGATACCGCTTTCATCTACCAGGACGGCGTTTCTCGAATTTATTTAGTGCGCGATAAGAGTATTATCCGGATTGATGAAGTGACAGTTACCCGTATGACGGATAGTCGCCTGAACACCGAGATTGAAAAGGCAAAAAACAACAGCAAAGCAGTTGAAACAAGCCAAAACCGTGGGGGATTACGTGTCTCACCATCGCGTTTATTTGGGAAGGAAGCGCGGATCGCAAGAAATAGCATCAAGATCCTTCAACTTGAACAAGAACAGCGTTTAGTGGACCGTACATTTACGGACGAGCTAATCTTATCTCTGATATCGATGCCAAATGATCAATTGGCACTGTTCAAAGATAAATACAGACCTAGCTATGCATTTATCAAACAGGCAAGAAAAGAAGATTTGACCGCTTACATATTAGATTCTTACGCGAAATTCAAAAAGCAGTAAGTCAGTATACGGTAAAACTAAAACATATATCAATTGTTGTATAAATGCCTTGGCCGATCATGTCCGCCAAGGCATTTTTATCTAAAAGCAAATACATATGAAAGTAGCATTAATTGGAGCCACCGGCTATGTGGGGTCTCATATTTTAGAGGAGTTAGTTTCAAGGAACATCGAAGTAACTGCAATTGCTAGAGATGTTGAAGAATTAAAAAACAAAGATCATGTATTAGCCGTTCAAGTCGACATCAATGAAGAAGGCCGTTTGGCAAGCGCGTTGAAAGGCAACGATGCTGTGATATCAGCATATAACGCCGGCTGGGGCAATCCGAACATTTATGATGATTTCCTAGTTGGAGGACGAAACATATTGGAAGCTGTGAAAGATGCGGGTATCAAAAGGCTTATTATTGTCGGTGGCGCAGGAAGCCTTAAAGTAGAAAACGACGAGCGATTAGTCGATACGGCTGGCTTTCCGGGCGAAATTAAACCTGGTGCATTAGCCGCAGCTGATTATCTGGAAGTCGTAAAACGGGAGGACGAATTAGATTGGACTTTCTTTAGCCCTTCCATCGAAATGAATCCCGGGAATCCAGGAACGCGAACAGGCGCATATAGAACAGCAATCGGACATCCCGTATTCGACCATGAAGGCAGAAGCATTATATCTGTCGAAGATGTTGCTGTTGCCATCGTAGATGAGCTAGAAAACAATCAATTTATCAAAAAGCATTTCTCGGCTGGCTATTAATTTAGCTAGCCAGCAACTTGCTGATCTTTAAGTAGCCTACCTCTAGCCTGTCCTCTACCGTATCTTCTGCAATCTCATACTGCAGCTGATATTTTTGTTTAAATTCCGCTTGTAACAGATCCTCTATCTGATAGATATCGTCTACATCGATACCATATTTATCATCAATATGTGAAGATTCATAATGCTTATAAAATGTGGATTCCTTCGCAATTTTGCTAGCCTCAGCCAAATCATTCGCAACGACTAAAGTTTTGTAATGATATTCTTCCATATCGTTGGGCTTATAGCCTCCCAGATTCACAAAGAACAGCTTCAATCCGTTTGTAGCTGTTGCTTCTGACTTGTCAACGATGCGAACCTCATAATTTCCAACTCTCGTTACCTTGCGCCAGGAGTCGATGTGCATTTTCCCCTCCAGCGCCGGCCAAAAACTATTCATGTAAGGAACCAGATCTTTAAGTTCATTAGCAATACCAAAGAACACATCGTGTTGCTCCGTAAATCGACCTTCCGGCTTTCCGCCAAGTACCAACATAAATAGATTCATACGTAGAGTATTTTAATATTATCCGCACTTTGTTTTATTAAAAATATAAGTTTTAAATGAAATTGACTCAAATCATTTGAGTTATTTTCGGAACAGTCTCGTCAATATCATATCAGAAGAATACGTTAAATAGAGCCGGGGTACCCTATCAGTGATGTGCTCATTTACCTCAAAACGCCAGATCCTTTTTAACTAAAATAATTTTTCAAGCAGACTTGCTTTGCCCATTCCCCTTTTAAAGCCCTTTCAAACCCAATGTATAACCCAATCAGAACCGTTCCCAATTGGGTATGAAAGGGTTGTGAAAGGGGAATAATTAATTGCTGAGCTGAAGCAGATCTGTGTTGGATTAAGAGGTAATATCTGGAGGATATTAAAATATGCATTATGGAATTATGCATATGTAAGAGCCCAATAGTTTTACCAATTTTCAGCACGCCATTGACAGCAATTCGTCGAATGCTACTGCATCGTTTTGCAGAAGAACTATTGGCAATCAAACTATAATCCCCAGCATCAACGTTAAAAGAATAATCTTACTTAGAGTTTTGTTTGCACGCTCAAAAAAGAGTTGCGAAAGTCTTGCAGGTATTAAAAAGAGAAAGGGATGCAATCTGGCAATTACATCCCTAACTATTAACCAATTATAAACTTAAATTATGAGACAGCAAATATAGAAATATTTCTACAACTGTTCAAATAATTTTGCATGTTTTTGCATGTTTTATTTATCTATCGACCTCACCAAGCACAATATCGATCGATCCTAATATCGCGATCAAATCAGCAATCAAGACGCCTTTTCCCAACTCAGGCAAGACTGAAAGGTTATTAAAGCTTGGTCCTCTTGCTTTTACGCGTCTCGGAATATCTGTTTTTTCTGCTGTTACGAAATAGAATCCGAGTTCGCCTTTGGGGTTTTCTGCGCGAACGTAATAATCTTGCGCTTTTAGGTTGACTTTCTTCGGAACCAGTGCACGCGGGTCGAATTCTGTGGTACGTTTAAAATCAGATTGCAATCGTGCAATACATTGCTCAATGATTTTAACAGATTCCTTTACCTCATCAACACGGACTTTATAGCGGTCCCAACAATCGCCTAATTTTCCCATCTCGCCTTTTCCAACAGGAATTTCAAAATCTAGCTCCGGATAGGCCGAATAAGCATCCACCCTTCTGAGATCCCATTTTACGCCTGATGCACGAAGCATTGGACCCGTACAACCATAATTGATAGCTACGTCCGCCGGCAATACACCAATATTAGCGGTCCGGGAAATAAAAATTTGATTATTGGAAAGCAGGTCGTCCAATTCGACCAACTTAGGCTTGAAATAGTCTATAAATTCCTGACAGCGCTCTTCGAAATTAACGGGAACATCGTAAAAAAGGCCACCTATCCAAATATAGTTATACAACATTCTGGATCCTGATGCCCATTCCAGCATGTTCATAATATGCTCGCGATCGCGGAAACACCACATAAAGGGTGTGAAAGCACCAATATCGATACCATAGGTTCCGATAGCAATAAGATGTGATGCAATACGATTAAGTTCGCACACTAAGACGCGAATGTATTCGATTCGCTTGGGTATCTTTTGATCAATTCCGAGCATACGTTCTACTCCCATGACGAAAGCATGGCTGTTGTTCATAGACGCCAGATAGTCCAATCGATCGGTAAAGGGAATGCTTTTCGTATAGTTTATGGACTCGGCATGCTTATCAAAGCACCGATGTAAATATCCGAGATGTGGGATAATATCTTTTACGATTTCCCCATCTGTGATAAGCTCTAGCCGAAGTACGCCGTGTGTAGAGGGGTGCTGAGGGCCCATATTGATAACCATCTCCTGTGAGGAGACGCTTGCGATTTTCTGCTCGTAATTTCGTAAGCCTGCTTCGTATATATCTTTACCCATCTTACTTAACTGTTATGCCGTGAAAAGTTTCTGGATCTTCATAATCCTTGCGTAGCGGGTAGCCTTGCCAATCATCAGGCATTAGTATTCTTCGCAAATCCGGATGTCCTTCAAAGTAGATCCCCATCAGATCGAAGGCTTCGCGTTCGTGCCAATCCGCGGTACGCCAAATCTCGGATACCGAAGGTAAGCTAGGTAAAGCATCTGTCCGTCGTTCATTCTCTAGCTTCACCTTTAATACCAATTGTTTTTGATAAGGGATCGACGTGAGATGATAGACCACTTCGAAATAATTCGCCGGATAATAGTCGACCGCAGCTAAATCTGCGAGAAGATCAAAATAATAGCCTGCCGTATCCCGCAGGTAAAAACAAACCTGTTTTAAGTAAATAGGGTTGATGTAGAGCGCTGGTTGCAATCCGCTCTCCTGAACCTCCAGCACTGCGTCTGCATGAATATGCTTCGCAAGATCGGTATGAATTTTTTCAATCATATTAGGGCGCAATACGTTTTACTGTCCACTTGTCGCCGTTTGCAGTGTACACGATACGATCGTGCAAGCGGCTGCTCCGACCCTGCCAAAACTCTACCCTGCTCGGCTTCAGAAGATATCCGCCCCAATTTGCAGGACGAGGAATCTGATCGCTGTCTGCATATTTTTCCTCAATCGCCTTGACGCGATTTTCCAACTCCGCTCGATCTGTCAGATCATGGCTCTGCGGTGATGCGATGGCACCAATTCGAGAACCACGAGGACGCGATTCAAAGTATTCGTCGGAGTCAGCTGCCGGCAGTCTTTCAACTTGCCCTTCGATACGTACCTGACGTTGCAGCTCCGGCCAGAAAAATAAAGCGCTAACCGATGGATTCTCATCCATCTCCTGCCCTTTTCGGCTTTCGTAATTAGTAAAAAAACTAAATCCGTTTGCTTTGATATCCTTTAACAGGACCACGCGGGAGGAAGGTTTTAGATCGCTATTCACAGTAGATAGAACGAGTGCATTGACTTCGATAACCTCGCTGTGACGAGCCTCGTTGAACCACTTTTCAAATTGTTCGATGGGATTTCCTAACACATCCGATTCGCTTAAGCTACTCAGCGCATAGTCCTGACGAATGGCAGCAATCTCCTTATGTTGAATCGACATAGTAGATATTTTTATTCCTACAAACTTAACAAAATAGCGAACTTTTTGGCGTTTTATTGGTAAAATATATAGGTATTTAGAAACGATTTACAACTTTATTATATAAATTTGATACAAGGCAACATCGATTTAATTATGTTCAACGAATTTATTCCCAAACGTGGAAGCTTGATTTTATCTGAACCTTTTATGCTGGATCAGAATTTTGAGCGCTCAGTTATCCTTCTTTGCGAACATGACATGGAAACAGGAACCGTTGGTTTGATTCTTAATCATCGATCTATGTTATACTTATCTGACGTGATTGAAGGGATGGATAACACCGAAGTACCGCTGTACTTTGGTGGCCCCGTAGAAGGTGATGCATTATTTTTTGTACATAAGGCCTATGACAAGCTCATGAGTGGCAATCACATTATTGACGACTTGTATTGGGGTGGAGATTTTGATCGCCTTAAGGACTTATTGAATGAGGGACTGATCAGCAATGAAGAGGTAAAGCTTTTTCTTGGCTATTCAGGTTGGTCACCAGATCAACTGAATAACGAGATTCAGCAGAACTCATGGGCCGTTCACAACTCTTTCAACATTGATTTAGCATTTATCACAGACGGTGAAGACCTTTGGAAAGAGGCTATTATCAGCATGGGACCGAAGTATGCGCATGTTGCAAACTTCCCTAAACGTCCTGAATTCAACTAAACTAGAAACAAACATACAACATATGAAGAACACTATTTCTAAGGCGCTATTTTGCGCTGCTGCCACTACGTTAGTAGCGTGCAATGGTGCAAATTCTGCAGGAACAAACCCTACAGATACAACAGCACAAGATACCACGAAACTACCACCGGTAGAGACGAATAAAGGAAACACAGACTATAAGCCTGCTTTTGAAGGACAGACTCGTATTGCGGGCGTAAAAACGACAACTGCCTTTGCAGGCAAAGTTGTTGCCGAAGGCTTGAAAAGCCCATGGGGCATTGCTTCACTCCCTGATGGTCGTCTATTGATCACAGAGAAAGAAGGCACTATGCGCATTGTGGATCCCGCAAGCGGAAAAGTATCAGATGCAATTACAGGTATTCCAAAA
Organism: Sphingobacterium sp. UBA6645; assembly: GCF_002455685.1. Classification (NCBI taxonomy): domain Bacteria; kingdom Pseudomonadati; phylum Bacteroidota; class Sphingobacteriia; order Sphingobacteriales; family Sphingobacteriaceae; genus Sphingobacterium; species Sphingobacterium sp. UBA6645. The sequence goes on along the minus strand of NZ_DKLH01000082.1, from coordinate 16,470 downwards.
GTAGATGCGCAAGGACAAGGCGGTTTATTAGGGATTACATTGGATCCTGACTTTGAGAGCAACCGCATGGTTTACTGGGTATTTGCGGAGCCTGTTTCTGGTGGAAATCACACCGCTGTAGGAAAAGGCAAGCTTTCTGCAGATGAAAAAACTATCGAAGGAGCGAGCGTAATCTACCAAGCTCTACCTACTTATAACGGCAAATTGCATTACGGTGGCCGTATTATTTTCGACAAAGATGGAAACTTATTTGTTTCCACAGGTGAGCGTTCTGATTTAGAAACTCGCCCACAATCGCAGCATTTAAACTCTGCCTTGGGCAAAATTGTCCGCATAACGAAAGATGGAAAACCTGTTGCCGGCAACCCGTTTGAAGGACAAGCAGATGCCAAACCGGAGATCTACAGCTATGGACACAGAAACACGCAAGGACTGGCGTTCAACCCCGTTACCGGAGATTTATGGAATTCGGAATTTGGACCGCGTGGGGGTGATGAAATCAACATCGTGTCGCCAGGAAAGAATTACGGCTGGCCAACAATCACCTATGGTATAGAGTATAAAGGAGATGTAATCGGCAACCCTCCTATTCAGCAAAAAGAGGGCTTAGAACAACCGGTTTATTATTGGGACCCTGTATTGTCGCCGAGTGGAATGACTTTCTATACCGCGGATAATGTGCCGGAGTGGAAAAACAACCTATTTATAGCTGGATTGAGCAGTACACATATTGCTAGATTGGTGATTAAAGACAATAAGGTTGTCGGTGAAGAGCGATTACTACAATCTGAAGGCCAAAGATTCAGAGATGTGATTCAAGGTAAAGATGGCGCACTATACGCCGTTACGGATTCTGGAAAGGTATATAAAGTAGACAAACAATAAGTTAGTCTTATCGATTAACTGATATAGAAAAGCGGGTTGCTGTATAAGCAGCCCGCTTTTCTAGTTTTACAAACCCTTGCGTTTCTCGTTGATACACTACAAATAAATTAGGTAATAAAGTTGCTACATTTTTTTATTCCATGAAATAATATATAGATAGCATTAAGAACCTAACTGACAAAAAGCATAAACTATAAACTTCAGGAAATTTATTTTCTATATATGTTGTAATTATAATCTAAAAATTATTTACATTGCGGAATGGTACTTGATTTAATGAATAAAGTTAATCTTTCTAAGTTTAGAAACTGTTGAAATGAATATTGATTCTATTATTAATTTTTTCATATTAAGAAACAAATAAGTTTTTTTATAAAATAAAAATGGACGTTATTTCTTTTATTTGACTTATATTTGAAATACACACCAACAAACGGATAATGTTTAAAATAATATAACATTACTATTTTTATAATTTAATACTTAATATTACGAAGTAATCCGGTTTATTCGGTGCTATAAGACGCATCTCTTTTTATTAAAGAACAATATGAATTCAGTTGAGAAACTTTTTATCAATCCCACTAATAAAAACCAAAAGCTCGCTCGCACTGCGAAGAAAAAATTCAGAGTGCTGCAGGCCGTATATTTATTAGACCGTGCTTCAGTTAATGAGCTGATGCTAAGTCTAGACCTAAGCTTCCCTACCCTAAACGCATTAATCGTTGATTTACTAGAGCAAAAACTGATTACCCAACACGAGCGTGGCGAATCGATCGGCGGTCGCAAACCTAATTTGTATCAGCTCAATAATGAACTCTTCCGAATACTATGTATCGAAATGGATCGATTCAACTGTAGTCTTTCGTTTATTGATAATAACGGCAATTTATTGGCAAAAACCGTAAGATATCCATTGATGCTTAGCCGAGACGTGAGCAACCTTCCAGCCTTTATCGATATCATCCGAAAATACGTGGCTGATCAAGGCATAGAATGGCCCCAAGTCACCGGTCTTTCCATCTCGATGCCCGGACTTATTAATAAGGATACCGGCGAGAACTATACTTTTTTCCATGCAACAAACTTCAACTTACAAACCCACCTAGCCGAAACTTTCAATAAAACAACCTGCATTACGAATAGCATCAACATCGCTTCTATTGCAGAAATGCACTACGGTTTGTTGAAACGTCGAGAAGAAGGTTTAGTAGTATTGATTGATTGGGGCGTTTCAGTAGGGATTATCTCGAAGGGTAAGGTTTTCCAAGGCAAGCATGGCTTTGCTGGCGAAATGGGCCACATCAGCTTTGTTGAGGACGGCGAACTTTGCTATTGTGGTAAACGTGGCTGCTTAGAGACTGTAGCTTCTGGCACTGCCTTAGTCAAGCGTGCGAAAAACGATATTGCTAATGGCACGCCGACCTTAATTACCAATATGTTTAATGATCAAGATCTTAGACCTATAGACATTCTCAAAGCCGCAGTTGATGGAGATCAATATGCCATAGAGTTAATCTCGGATGTAAGTGCACATTTAGGTAAAGCGATAGCTCAATTTCTGCAGGTTCTGGATCCTGAATGCATTGTACTGTCCGGAAGCTTTGCATCCGCAGCCTCGCTGATTACCAACCCAATACAGCAGCAGATACAAACCTATACTATGGGCAAAATATCGAAAGACTGTGAGTTATTCGTTTCGGAATTATCAGACAAAGGTGCAATTCTAGGGCTTAGCCGGTATTTTATCGAGAAATACTTCGCCGACAAACTGAAGCTTGCGTAAAACAGAAGGAAAATAGACTTTCCAATAATATTATTAAGGTTAGGTTAGGGCACAATTACCATTTTGTCATTTTCCTAATTTTAGAAGGCCTTAAATTCGTATTCTACAGCAATCTTAATACCTTTGCGTATTAATTCAATACTATGAGAGTACTTAATTTAAGGTCTTTCAACATTCTGTTGATTTCCACCTTATTCCTGTTTGCTTCGTGTAAAACCTCGTATTACCAAGCCACAGTAAGCAACAAACAAATGCTTGCAATCGACAATAGTATTGCCGAAGACAGCAGCATTCGTAATTATATCGAACCTTATAAAGTTCAGTTGGATGTAGCGATGAATCGAGTTATTGGTTTAGCACCGGAAAACATGATCCATAATCGTAATCTTCCCGAAACCAACTTAAGTAATTTCTTTATCGATGCGTTATTAGCGATAGGCAAGAAAATAGATCCGGAAGTGTCATTCTCCTTAGCCACTAAAGACGGGATTCGTTCAAGCATTAAAGAAGGCGATGTGACGGTCAGAACGATCTTTGAGTTAATGCCTTTTGAAAATTACGTCACCATACTAGAATTAAAAGGCTCCGATGTGATGACATTGGCTAATTTTATCGCCAAGAGCAATGGCCAACCTGTAGGGAATGTTAAAATAAAGATTAAGGACAAACAATTGGTCGACTTTAGAATTAATGATCAGCCAATCGACCCGAACAAAACGTATAAATTGGTTACTTATGATTTCGTGGCGAATGGCGGGGATCACGTTGAGGGCTTGAGCAACCCTATTCAGTTGCACACCTCGACCGAGCGTGTTCGGGAGGCTTTAATCAGTCACATTGAAGAGTTAACAAAATCGGGTAAAAAAGTAGAAGCGAAATTAGATGGAAGAGTTGAAATCATTAAATAGACGAGCATTTTTAAAAAGCTTGGCCGCACTAGGTGCAACAGCGAGCTTAGGAAGTCTTCCATTGGAAAGCTTTTCGAAAGCAAAGGATATTAAATTGACTATTCTACACACCAATGATGTACACAGTCGTGTCGAACCATTTCCTATGGACGGGTCGAGATTTCAAGGTTTAGGAGGCGTTGCACGCCGTAGCACCCTCATCAAAGAAATTCGCGCCGCAGAAGATAACGTATTACTATTTGACGCAGGCGATATATTCCAGGGAACCCCCTATTTCAATGTATTCGATGGACAGGTGGAATTGGAATTGATGTCGAAACTTGGTTATGATGCTGGAACCTTCGGTAACCACGAATTTGACAATGGCCTCAATGGTCTGTTGAAGCATTTTGATAAAGCTAATTTCCCTTTTGTGTCTTCAAACTATGATTTCACCGGGACGGTTATGGAAGGAAAAACAAAAGATCACCTAATTTTTGAAAAACAAGGAGTTAGGATTGGTGTTTTCGCTGTAGGCGTGAATTTGGAAGGACTGGTAGATCCGAACAGCTATAAGGGCATGAAGATTTTGGACCCCATCGAGGTGGCAAACAAAATGACGCCTTTCCTGAAAAAAGAAAAGAAATGTGATTTAGTGATCTGTCTATCCCATATTGGTTATAGTTATGATACCGATCAGGTATCAGATTTAGTGTTAGCAAAGAACAGCCGCTACATCGATTTGATTATTGGCGGTCATACGCATACTTTTCTAGATAAACCAACCGAGGTTAAGAACCTAGACAACGAAGTCACGCTAGTTAACCAGACTGGTCGTTCCGGGGTAAACCTTGGTCGCGTTGATTTTATTTTGAACAAGCAAAAAGGTACTAAAAAGGCCGTTGCACACAATTACATCATCGACGCAAGTTTGGATAAAAAATCATTTGCCTAATATTATTACTTCTTAAAATAGCGTAACGTATTGAAATCACTTCTTAGACTCTATATAAATTCCTATAAGGGCTTATCTCCTGCAGCTTGGTTATTGGCATTGGTCATGTTGATCAATCGTACCGGTTCTATGGTAATTCCTTTTTTGGGGATCTATATGTCTGAGGAATTGCATTTCAGCAAACCTCAAATCGGTATTGTGCTAGGCTGTTTTGGGTTGGGTTCTGTATGTGGATCTTGGCTTGGTGGATGGTTAACAGATAGACTGGGAAGCTATAAAGTTCAGATTTGGAGCTTAATAGGTGTAATTCCCTTATTTCTTATCCTCCCTAACTTCCGAACGTTTGAAGGTTTAGCATTCATGATCTTCAGTCTTTCTTTGGTTGCCGATGTGTTTCGTCCGGCAAACTCGGTTTCTGTAGCTCGATATGCCAAACCCGAGAATATTACGCGAGCTTATTCCCTAAACCGCATGGCGGTCAACTTAGGTTTCTCCATCGGCCCTGCTTTAGGTGGATTCCTAGCTGGTTTTTCTTACGATTGGATCTTTTATGGTAATGCAATCGGCGCTGCTGTTGCTGCTGTTGTTTTTGTTTATTTCTTCCGTAATCGTGCTCCCAAGTCGAACCTACAGGATGTACATAAGAAAAGCCTTGACAAAGATGAGGCGCCTGAGCGGAGCGCCTATAGAGACGGCTTATTCATCATCTTCAGCGTTTTCTGCTGTTTTTTCTCCATGGCGTTCTTTCAACTATTAGGAACCTTATCGCTATTCTATAAAGAAATCCACATGTTGAATACCGGACAGATAGGCTTGTTGTTAGGATTTAGTGGATTCGTGATTGTGCTTTTTGAAATGGTTTTGGTGCATTTGGTAGAGCATCGATTCAGTGTTCGTCAAATTATGTTATGGGGCACAGCAATTGCCGGGGTGTCTTATCTGATGCTGAATATTGATTTCGGAATTGCATGGCTATTCTTTGCTATGTTCTTATTGTCAACCGGAGAGATGCTGACCCTACCTTTTACCGCAACTGTGGCGATTCAGCGAGCGGGAAAAAGAAATCAAGGCGCGTATATGGGGCTAAACTCACTGTCCTTTGCAACCGCAAACATCTTTGCGGCTTATCTTGGAACTTATTTGGCTGAACACTATGGCTACTCCACACTGTGGTTAGTGACCGGATCGACTTTGATCATATGTGGATTTGGCTTCTATTGGATTATTGGGAAGATGAAAACGGTTTAACCTACGTTGCGCTCATAGGGCACCCGTGTCGCAATAGAGCGACCTAAGGTAATTTCATCCACATATTCCAATTCACCTCCGAACGAAATTCCGCGTGCAATGGTGCTAATTTGAATTTGAAACTCACGAAGCTTACGGTATAAATAGAATATGGTGGTATCCCCTTCCATGGTTGCACTTAGGGCTAAGATTACTTCCTGAATTTCCCCCTTACGAACGCGCTCAACAAGACCTTCTATTTTCAAATCTGCAGGTCCAACGCCTTCCATCGGTGAAATCAATCCGCCCAACACGTGATAAACACCATTAAATTGATTGGTATTCTCAATTGCCATCACATCCCTCGTATCCTCTACTACGCAAACTAAACTATGGTCGCGCTTTGGAGAGCTACATATTTCACAAACATCGTGATCAGAAATATTAAAACATGTCTTGCAGTACTTAATATCGCTTTTCAAGCGATCTAAAGAATCTGTAAAACGCGAAACATCCGCATCGGATTGCTTTAGTAGATGCAAAACTAACCGTAACGCAGTCTTCTTCCCTACCCCCGGCAACTTCCCAAACTCCTCTACGGCTTGTTCTAATAGTTTAGATGAAAAATTCATTCTTCAAAATTACGAAATAATAGCAAAAAAAATGTGGTTGTATCATTAACGATATCAACCACATTCTATTATTCGAACATGATTCTTTGAAAACCTTAGAAGTCTCTATAATCCCATGTTCCTCGGTATGGTCTAGTTTTTAGATTATTGGCATACGCATTATCAAACTCTTCTTTTCTAGGATCCCATTTCAATGGTTTTTGAAGCTGATAAGCAATGTTTATTGCATTACATACCGTAGCAGTGCGATGACCAATTTCAACGTCGCATATTGGTTTAGAACGCTTTTTAATCGCATCTACAAAATCCTTATAATGGTTTTCCGAATAATAGACTTTTCTGTCCTTTTCAGGGATTACGAGCTTTGGTAAATTCTCCTTGTCAGATGTTAAAAACTCCCGCGATACTTCAATCTTACCTTCAGTTCCTAAGAATTGTATGGCATTGAATTTTCCCCAAGACTTATGGTGCACTTTAATTCCATTCTTATAGGTATAATACAAACCCTCTTTTGCGTTCGCTTGATCTGGCGGAGTAAATGACACTGGCCCTGAGTGATCCATATCGAGTGCCCACTGTACAATATCAAACATGTGTGCTCCCCAGTCTGTGATGTATCCACCGCCGAAGCCGTGATACAGACGCCACATAGCCCACTCCTTAGCATCCAGCAACGGACTCAAAACCGGATGATATCCCCGATAGAGAGACGGTCCAACCCACATATCCCAATCTAAATGCGCTGGCGCCTCTAACCATGGCAAATCACATTCTTTTACTGGTTCGCCAACCGAGACATTCACCTCTTTAATATCACCAATGTAGCCGTTTCTGATTAAATCAGCAGCTTGACGGAAGTTGTAATACGAGCGTTGCATACTACCTGTTTGCAATACTCGCTTGTATTTTCGAACCGCATCAACCATCGCTCTTCCCTCATCAATACTAAGGGCAAGCGGTTTCTCGCAGTAGATGTCCTTCCCTGCTTTTGCAGCATGAACTACATGAAGGGCATGCCAATGATCCGGCGAAGCGATAATGACAGCATCAACATCTTTACGCCTTAACAACTCACGATAATCCTTATAGCCTTGCACCTGATGTCCTGATTTTTCAGCATTGGCCTTATTCGCGTTTTCTAGGAAGCGATTGAGTTTGCTGCTGTCGACATCAGCGGCAGCCACGATCATCGTCTCTGGCAGGGCCATATGCCCTCTGAGAAGCGTCCCGACTTGCTTCCCAACACCAATATATCCCAAATTGATTCGATCACTCGGGGCTATAAAACCATTTCCCCCTAGCACGTGCCTTGGAAGTATAGTAAAGGCTGCTGCACCAAGTACAGTAGAGCTAATAAATTTACGTCTGTTCATTGTTAGGTTTAGTTGTTGTCTTTAATAGGTTTATTTTCCTAAAACTAATTAAAGGCTGACAATTTTCAAAATTGGACATATCATTTGACTAAATTTTCTGGATAAAAACAACTGTTTAACGTTCGGAAATCATTAGGAAAACGTTATATTACATCGAAGCTCCCGTATGGTAAAGGGAGGCTGAAAGGAATAAATTATTAGTATGATAAAAGACGATAAAATTAGAAACTCCTTTGCCAATAAAAATTGGCAGGAAATAAAAGTAAAAGACTCTTGGCAAATCTTTAAAATCATGTCGGAGTTTGTTGATGGATTTGAAAAATTAGCGAAGATTGGTCCCTGTGTTTCCATATTTGGATCGGCCAGAACGCCCGATGAGCATAAATATTATCAGATGACGGTAGAGATTGCACGACTATTAGCAGAGCGTGGTTATGGTGTTATCTCGGGCGGTGGACCTGGTATTATGGAGGCTGCGAATAAAGGAGCCTACAACGCTGGCGGAAAGTCGGTGGGTTTAAATATTGAGCTTCCACACGAGCAATTCCATAACCGTTATATCGATCGCGATAAACTCCTTGAGTTTAATTATTTCTTCGTCCGCAAGGTGATGTTCATGAAGTACTCACAGGGATACATTGTTCTTCCTGGAGGCTTTGGTACCATGGATGAGTTGTTTGAGGCAATTACGTTGATACAAACCGGCAAGATTGCCCGCTTCCCGATTGTATTGGTCGGATCAGAATATTGGAGCGGTTTATTCGATTGGATTACCAATACGATGCTAACCAACAAATACATCTCAGAAGAAGACCTGATGCTATATCGTCTGGTAGACACAGCCGAGGAAGCGACCGAACATATCTTCCGATTCTACGATAAGTATTTATTGAAACCAAACTTCTAATCGAAAAACGAAGAAATGTCACATACAGATTTAAAGAGCTATTTGCTGGGTAAATGGAACCTTAGTTTTCGAGGCTCTCAAATTGCCGGTAATATCGAAGCTGATTTCCATGCAGAATGCGAAGGTAAGACGTATTATCAGTTTAACGAGGATCAGACAGGTTCGGACAAGTTTTACATCTATTCCGATGGTTCCTGCGAGGAGCAGCCTAGCAGCGATTTCTCCTGGGACCTGAGAGATAATATCCTTGTCCGCAATGAAAGTATTTCTGATGAGGATTTTGTTGCAGTCGCTGAATATGAAGTGTATCCCATTGATGAAAATGAGATGGAATGGCGAATTCAGATTCTTTCAGATGATGAGGAAGAAGAACAGGTGTTTATGATGAAATGGCGAAGGGTGGAATAGAATAACGACTCCCTCAAAAAAAAATCCCCGCTGTTCTCAGCGGGGATTCTTATATCATGACTCAGTCCGAAAACTGAACTCAATATTAGAATGAATATCTCAATCCAACCATTGCACTCCAAGTAGTTGAAGTTCTAGTTGCTGGCAAGTATGGACGTTTAACCATCTCACCTTTGTCATCTAATAACATTTGGAATTGAGGATCTGCAACTGCATTTCTACCAACACGACCTAAGATCGCTCTACCGTTAGTGTACATCCAGTCTTGAACGCCCCACTCAGAATTAAGTAAGTTTCCAACGTTGATGATATCAAGAGTAAACTGAAGTTTATCTTCTTTCGTTACTACATCTTTCAAGATGTTTTGAGTCCAACGAACATCAAATCTGTTCAACCAAGGTAATAAGAAAGCATTTCTTGGTGCAATCTCACCTCTGTATTCTTCTAGATCATTTAAAGCGATATATTCATCGAAAGCTTTTCTTTGATCATCAACTGAATACATTACCAAACCGTCTTTGTTAAGGATGTTAGCAAAGTTCAAATCACTAGCTTGTTTAGGGATGAACGTTAAATCATTCGAAATACCATCACCATTTAAGTCATAGCTGTGGTATAATGAATATCTACCTTGGTGAGAACCGTTGTAATAAATACCTAATGTTGTGTTCTGAATTGTGTAGCTAAGGTTAGCAACAACTCTATGAGGAACCGCAAAGTCAGAGATACTTAAGAAATCTTGGTTTGGCGAGTTGATAACTGGAGAACCTCCCCATGCTGAACTTGCACTTGAACCAGCATTTGCACTAACTTCTTCTGCTTCTGAATAGGTGTAGAACAATGATCCAGAAAGACCATGCCAAGGAGCAACTGAAGCACCTACCGTAGCTGAGAATGCATAACCCTTAGACTTCGTATTTGTTAATACAGTCGCGTTGTTAGCACCGATTGCTGTGTTGTACTGATAAGCTGCAGCGTTTGGATAGAAATCTCTGTCAACACCTGCATAATCCATCTTCGCTGTCGAAGCTTTTCTGTTCGCTCCTAATTGGAATACACCATTGATATCTTTTGTATATAAGATGTCTGTCGTTAAAGTAACTGGCGAGTTAGGAATTTTGTAGTCTGCAGCGATACTTGATCTCCAAACAGACGGCATTTTGAAGTTTTTGTCAACAAGAGCAAATGATGATGGAGCACCATCTTTTGGAGTCTTGATAAACACATTCTCTGCACCTGCAGGAACATTGTTCAAATGATAGTAAATATCTTCTGGGTGGAACTTAACATTACCGATCCATCCTTTAATTTGATCGTATGATCCTGGTTCGATAGTATTTTGTAATACCCCAGCACCTGTTGGCATGTTTGTTAACCATACAAAAGGAACACGTCCTGAGAAGATACCCGTACCACCACGAAGCGTTAATGAACGATCTCCGAATACGTCATAGTTAAATCCTAAACGTGGGGAAACCATTAGCTTTTGGTTCGGCCATTTTCCAGAATTGTAGTGCGTTGGATTTCCATCAACATCTAACAATTCCAACGCGTCGATTGACGGGTTAGCTGTCAATTTGTTCATGTAAATTGGCATTTCTAAACGGATACCAGCAGTTACATTGAAACGATCGGTAATCGAAATACGGTCTTGAACGTATGCTGAAGCAAGTCCGAAGTTGATTCTTGAATACGTATCTTGGTTTTCGTAAGGATACGTCAAACCATACATAATTGGTGCAACCTCTGCCGGAGTACCAGTTTTCAAGAAATCTTCAACAGATGCGTAACGGTAATATCCTGTACCCATACGCGTATAAGAGTTTCCGAATTTCTGAACGTCAAATGCGATACCTCCAGTGAAAGAGTGCTTACCTGTATTATAGGTTAAGTTGTTTGTAAATGAGAAGTTATCATTGATAACGTCGTTTAAGTAAGAGAACAACTCTGTACCGAAACTGATGTAGTTACCTCCTGTTGCACTTCCGTCCCAAATGTCAACAAATGGGAATAATTTATCGCTTGGAGTTTTTCTTGTATCTTGAATCTTTGAGTAAGTAAACAAGAATTTGTTCGATAACTGTGAAGTGAAGTTAGAGTTTAACTCAGCCGTGAATGAACTAACGATATTGTTGAAAGCGTAGTTACCATTTTGGAAAGTAATTGAATTCTCACTTACACGACCCCATGACGAACGTGGTTGAGGACCTGAAGAAGCATTCGCAACTTGCATAGACTCACCGTTTAAGTAGTTAAAACGGAAAGCTGCTTTATGCTTGTCATTAATGTTCCAGTCAACTCTAGCTAAGAATTTATAACCGAATTGCTCTGCTGTATTTGCATATCCTTCGTAAGCGCCTGGATCATAACCAAATTGATTAATTAAGTGATTCTTAACTGCATCAAGATCAGAACGTTTAACACGAGTAATATTTCTCTCGATGTTCATTGTACCGTCTTCTGAAGGCACCCAAAGGTTAGCTCCTGAAGCGTTGATACCAGTTGCTAATTCTTTCTCGCCACTTACAAAGAAGAATAACTTGTTCTTAATGATCGGACCACCTAAAGTAAAGCCATAGTTTTGTTTAGTACCTGGCTCGTAATTGATAGTCTCTTTATTGATTTTGAAACCTGTTAAATTTTCATTTTTATAGTACCCATAAATAGATCCATGGAAGTCATTTGTACCTGATTTCGTAACAGCATTAATACCAGCACCAGTAAAACCAGATTGCGTGATATCAAATGGAGCGATATTTACGGAGATTTCTTGAATCGCGTCAAGTGAAATAGGCTGTGCATTACCGCCCGGAAGAGCGTTTGTACTTAAACCGAAACCGTTGTTAAAGTTTGCACCGTCAATTTGTAAGTTGTTGTATCTCGCATCTCTACCTGCGAACGAGTTTCCGTTTGCTTGAGGAGTCAAACGTGTGAACTCAGTAATACTTCTACTAACTTGAGGTAATTCTTGAATTTGTTTTAATCCAACGTTAGTCGATGCACCCGTTTTGTTAACACGGCTTCCACTTCTAGTAACGACAACCTCATCAATAACATTCGCTGCGTCACCAAATACTGGGTTAAGAACGAATGGTTGACCTAATTGTAAGTATACATCTTCGTATACTACTGGATCTTGTCCTACGTATGTTACTTCAATACGGTATGGACCACCAACACGCATGTTGGATAAGTTAAAACGACCCGCATCATTTGCAGAACCTGAATAAGCAGTTCCTGAAGGTAAGTGGGTAGCTTTGATAGTAGCTCCTGAAGTAGTGGATCCATTGGTTTGAGTGACCACACCAGTCATGCTACTAGTGGTTACCTGCGCTTGGATAGTTCCGTAGCTCGCAAGAACCAAAGCAAAGAAAAGTAAAGATTTCTTCATATGGTTTGTTTTGTTTTCCGATGCAAAATTATAAAGTTAAATCATGTTCTGTTAATGCTTAACATAAACTTAATATACTAACAACCATAGATTTGCATTCTTTTGGCAAAAACGAGTAAACCAAAATAGTAAACATGACAACTTTTTGTACGAACGACGCCTATTGGTTAAAAAATTGACAAAAAAAATAGCTGAACATTATCAGTTTAACAAATTTTAACATTTTGTGAAATGTGGAAAAGTTTTTTCAAAATTTGAAGATAAAATGCGGAGTTCGATAATTTCGGGTAACGATTTAATGCAAATTATCTAAAATCAATACGAAGTGTATCAATAACAAGAACTTCTACTTTCCATTGAAACAGCAAAAGAAAGGAGCGTTTTTGATGCCCTTTGAAAACAAACACTTACAGAAAATAAAAGAGGGCACAATATAATATTGTACCCTCCGTCATTATGAACCACTAAACTAAACGAAACCTGTATTCTTAATTGAAGATATAGCGAAGTCCGACCTGAGCAGACCAACGCGATGAAAGATCATGTTGGAAGTATGGTTTTCCATCGTTCAAATTGCCAAGACGGTATTGAGGGATGTTTGTATCTTTCTCAAAACTGTCAAATACAATCGGACGGAAACTATTGTCCCAGAAACTTTGACCTCCCTGATACTGTTTACCCCAATTTTTATTAACTAAAGCTCCAATGTTCATGATGTCAATCGATAGTTGGATTGTATTTTTCTTACCTCCAACATTGACGAATACATCTTGTAAAAGTTTCAAGTCAAACTGGTGTGAAAATGGAGTACGATCGCCATTACGCTCCGCATATTGGCCTCTTCTACTTTTCAGATATGGATTTGACTCGATATATTTTTCGAATTCAGCAGATTGCTCGGCTGCAGATTTTCCCTTAGGGATATCGACGAATTTAATTTCGCTCGCATTTTTCGGGATATACATCAAAGAGAACTGATCGCTTCTGCCGGCCGAGTGACCTCCTGGATCTCCGGCAATCATATAAGCAAAACGATTACCTGACTGACCATTATAAACCAATGAAATTGTTGTTCCTAAGTTTCTCAAATATTCCTTGTGGTATGATGCATACGCTACAATACGACTACCCGTACTAAATGAATTGTGACCTAAAGTGATATTGTTTGAACCATTAATAGTACCTGTTCTGTAGAAGTTCGACTGGTTTTGTGATGAAGAGCCTGAGAATAAATCTTTCGATTCGGTATAGGTATAGGCCACTGAACCAAAGAATCCTTTGTCAAAATGCTTTGATAGTTGCGCGGTTCCAGACCAAGCATAACCCTTGTTCACATTGTCTATGTAAATCACCTGCGTATAGTTTGGCAAAACAAGGCGTTTTCTCACATCTTGCTCATACATTAGGCGGTTGTCTGCACCTTCCAACTGTCCGATCGGATCTTTCACGTTTAAGTCTCTAAAGCGGAAATTGCTTAAGTTTCTCGAGAACATCGCGTCTACCGTCGCCTGCACACCCCATGGCAATTGATAATCCATACCTATGGATGCGCGCGCCATTTGTGGCAATTTCAAATCTTTCGCCAACACAGAGATATTTCCTGATGGTTTAAACTCTTCCGTGCTTTTTGGCTGCTTGTTAGCATCCGGTATAAAAGGAATGTTTGGAGCCACATTGCTTCGCACACTCGCTTGCACTCCGCCCAATAATACACCACTTTGTGTATAAGCACCAGACGACCATACAAATGGATAACGAGAAGCAAATATACCAACACCACCACGCAATATTGCTGAACGATCCTTGTTGACATCCCAGTTAAAACCTACGCGAGGAGACCACATAAACGCCGTATTCGGCATACGATTCGTCTGAACATCGTAACGTTTTGCTAAAATCGAATTATTAAAATCTTTATTCTCCAAAGGACTGCTTGTATAAATCGGAATATCCACGCGTAAACCAGCAGTTAACTTAAAATTACTAGCAACTTGGAAATCATCTTGTATATAAAAACCTAATTGCATGGCACTGATGTCTGCAACTTGTCTAGGATCGTCGGTATTACTATATGCATATCTGAAATTGCTGGCAAGCTTACGCTCGAAATTCTCAAGTGCGGTATAAGGCGCATTGGTCGCCGGGTTAATGTCGGTCACAGGCGAATCCGTGAACACATAACTGCCGAATCCATTTCCGATAAATCCATTATACATTTTGTAAAACTCATTGTGTGTACCGAAAGTTATCGTATGATTACCTTTTAACAGCGTCAAGTTATTGGTCAAGGTCAGGATATTCTGATTCAATTGGTTAATCGTAGAAAACGGCTCCGGACCCAAGTTGATATTCAAGTTTCTGCTGCTGATAGCTACACGAGGAAAGGCTTCTCCTAAGAATCCGCGCGGCTCGCGAACATTCGTATAACCGACAACCAAGTTATTTGAAAGGATATTTGAGAAACGACTATTTAACTCTACGACAGCAGAATGGGTGTCACTTGTTCTATTGATACCTGCATTTTGGAAAATAACAGTTGATGCATTACGCCATATCTGAAAAGCAGATCCTTTCACATAGCTGTAACGCGCTGTCAATTTATGCTGCTCATTTAAGTTAAAGTCGAATCTTGTAAAAATCTTATCTGAATAGTTGTTGGACTCCAAGTCTAAATAGCCACCTGGTTGATAACCCATTCCTTTAATGATTTCCGCTACTTTCTTTACAGCGTCTAAAGAGACATTCGAAGCTGATGTTCCTGGAAGGAAACCTAGTGGAGTAACATTCTCTGTACGCTCATAATTTGCAAAGAAAAATAAACGATCTTTAATGATTGGTCCGCCTAGACGAAACCCCATCTGACGTTCATTATAGCTTTCTAGTTTCTTACGTACTTCCTCATTTCTCACCAAATCCGGAGGCGTCATACCTGTCAGGTTCTCATTGCGCATATAGAAATATGCAGATCCTTTCAGCTCGTTAGTACCCGAACGAGTTACAGCTGAAATACCACCACCAGCGAATCCACTAGCACGCACATCAAATGGCGCCACTTGTACATTGATTTCCTCAATTGCATCCAAGGATATGGGCGATGTACCAGTACTCGCACCATTCGTACCGGCGTCATTCAAACCGAAAACATCATTGCTGACTGCTCCATCAATCGTCAACTGATTGAAGCGGTTGTGCATTCCGCCGATCGAAGTCGCCTCGCCCCGAACATCAGCCTGCGGTGTTAGACGAGTAAAGTCTTTAAGACTACGCGAAATTGTCGGCATGCTTTGTAGATGACGGTTCGAAAGCTGCGTGCTCGCTCCGGTCTTCAAGTTTTGTCCGCGCCCCTGCCCCGTGATCTCAACCGCATCAATAATCGTCACATCGTCGCCAAATGTAGGATTCAACTCAAAGGCTCTACCTAATTGTATAAATACATTGTTATAGACAATCGGCTCTTGCCCTACATGGCTAATCTCAATGCGATACGGACCACCAACGCGCATACCGACCAAACTAAAACGTCCAGCCTCATTCGTCGAGCTGGAATAAACCGTACCTGATGGCGTGTGAATGGCTTTTATGCTCGCACCTTCTGTCATACTACCACTATGTTGTTTGACAACACCCGTCATACTACTACTTGTAACCTGTGCCTGGACCGCGCTATAACTTGCAAGTACCAAAGCAAAGAATAGTAAAGATTTCTTCATTTGATTTGTTTTAAATTACAAGTTAAATATATAGAGCTTTTATCAAACTTACCTTGCTTTAATAGAAACTTAATAATTAAAAAATTTAACCCTTATATTAATGGTGTAGATATTAGACAATAGACATTAGAAATTAGACCTATCGACGCCGCGTTGCTTCCTTTTTGTACAGTTTTTTTGTGAAGCATTAAGAAGGAGGTTTTGAACCAAGAAAGTAAGGGTATTTTGTTTTGAACCAGGAAAGAAAGAATTTTAGGATGAGCGTATTGTCTTTGAACCAGGAAAGGCAGGATATTTTTGTTTTGAACC
>NZ_DKLH01000028.1:19000-19680 GCF_002455685.1 Sphingobacterium sp. UBA6645 | reverse complement strand
CCTGGTTCCGATCTGGTTGAAATGATTTAAAAAATCTTCTTGTTCAACTTTCGACTTGCGTCTACTCGCTGCGCTACATGATCATTATTTCTTAAAGAACTTTTCGCTTCCGCATCACGCTTCCGCTCCTCTTATGTTGTGCACCTTGTTTCCGTGGCGCTCAAACTTTCAGTTTTCTGAGCTTCGAGCCTTGCGCTCTCAGCCGTTCCCCGTAGTTGGGACTGCAAAGGTAGAAGGTTTTTTTTAATTCCCAAAATTTATTTTAAAATATTTTTTGGGGCTTTTTTTGAGGTGGATCCTGGGTGCTTTTCAGCCCTGCAGATCCTGCTCTTTCCTTCCCGATGTCATGGCCGTTTCGGCCGTCCCTCCCTTGCGGAGTGGTGCAAAGATAGGGACAAAACACCCATACTTCCAAGACCTGCAAACGAATATTTTTAGCGGAATAGCGTAACTCGCTAGCAATGTGAGCAATAATTTATTGAAAGACGATGCTAAAAGGGCGGTTCCGGGGGTTTGTGGAGGGAAATCGGGGATTGGAAGGGGCCTGGAAGGGGATTGGCTTGGGTCAAAGCTTTTGCAGGAACCTTGCTCTCCCCTATCAGAGCCCTTGCCGAGCGGGCTTGATTGGGTTCTGTATGGGGTCTGTATTGGGAGAGCAAGGGTTCTGAGCCGTCGGAGCT
>NZ_DKLH01000028.1:0-18695 GCF_002455685.1 Sphingobacterium sp. UBA6645 | reverse complement strand
AACCAGGAAAGGAAGGATGAACAGGATCGCGTATGGCGGTGGATAATGGGATCGATTATATATCTTTTAGGAAACGTACCCGCGATCCTGTCAATCCTTAAGTCCTTCCTTTCCTTGTTCAAAGACAAAGCCCCTTCCTACTTGAAAACAAACACCCCTCCCTTTCCCACCTCAACACACTACTAATACTCCCCCGCCTATTTTCAAAAAAAATGTTAAAATATTTTGGATTTACGAAAACCTTCGTACATTTGATTACGAAATGATTCGTAGATATAACCAAAAGAGATATGAAACCGACAGATAGTGAAATGGAAATCTTACAAGTGCTTTGGAAAAAGGGACAATCTAGTGTTCGCGAAGTATTTGAAAGCTTAGATAAGAAAGACGTTGGCTATACCACCATCTTAAAACTAATGCAAATTATGCATGATAAGGGCATGGTGGATAGAGATACTTCCTCAAAAACCCATTTATATATAGCGAAGATCAATAAGGAAGATACGCAAAATCAATTCCTTGATAAAATGATCGATACAGTGTACAATGGGTCGACGGCGCGTTTAGTGATGCAGGCTTTGGGAAATGAGCGCACCAGCAAAAAGGAGATCGATGAGATAAAAGCATTTTTAAAGAATCTTGAAAACAATTAACCATGGAAGCCTTAATCTATCAAATTACAACGGCGATCAGTTGGAGCATGCTCCACTCGCTATGGCTGGGAGCAATCCTATATATAATAATATGCTTGACCATAATGGTCTTTCCGAAAATGCATGCGAGGGGGAAACATAACCTAGCCTTCCTTTTTCAGATTTTATTAACGGTGGGTTTTGCATGTAGCTTCATGTATTATTATCAAATTCCGTTTGAGCAAACGGACAGCCTACCGATAAACGTAGAAAACATGGCGAGGCATATCGGGTATATTCCGGAGAATCATTTTCAGCTGGAAAGCCTTTTCCCCTATCTGTTTGCTATCTATATTATAGGGATCCTATTGCAGACCGCCCTCCTATTTAACAGCTTTCTCAAACTGCGCCGTCTTAAATACAAGAGTCTGCACGGTAGCCCCCTAGCATGGCAGGCAAAATTTGAACGTGCGAAGGCCATCTTGAATATTAAAGGATACGTTCCTTTATTCTTGTCGGAGCGTATTTCCGTTCCTATAACCATAGGCTTTTTCAAACCGGTCGTCTTATTTCCGTTCGCCTATGCAAATATGATGGCGCTTGAGCAGGTAGAATCTATTCTGTTGCATGAGCTCGCACATATCAAGCGTAAGGATTACTTATTGAATTTGATCAAGGTGACTATCGAAACACTCTTATTCTTTAACCCTTTTGTTTGGGCATTATCCAAAATTATGGAGCGCGAACGCGAGCATGCCTGCGACGATATGGTACTTGAGCATGTAGAAAAGCCGATAACTTATGCACATGCTTTGGTTGAATTAGAAACCCTGCGTCAAGGAAATAGCCATCCATTGAGCATGGCAGCCACAGGAAGAAATAGTTTATTCAAAAGAATTAAAAGAATCACCAAAATGGAAACAAATTATATCAGTGTAAAACAGCAGCTTATAGCGTTGTTAATTAGTTCTGTCTCGCTAATCACCATTGCCTGGTTAGTCCCAAACAACGAAGCGAAAGCAGAAGAGGCCGAAGAAGTGCAATTGTTGGAAATTCCAAAAGCATTGGCTGTTCTGCCTGCACTAGAACCACAGCAGGATACGACAAAAAAGAAAAAAAACAACCGCACCGTTATC
The DNA here is from genome assembly GCF_002455685.1 of Sphingobacterium sp. UBA6645. NCBI lineage: Bacteria > Pseudomonadati > Bacteroidota > Sphingobacteriia > Sphingobacteriales > Sphingobacteriaceae > Sphingobacterium > Sphingobacterium sp. UBA6645. Next base: position 16,927 of record NZ_DKLH01000028.1, on the reverse strand, counting down.
ACATCCCACGGAACGCACGATTCGATTAAACTACCGGCGGAGGTTCAGGCACATCTGGATGCATTAAACGCGGAATCGGCCTCTGTGAGCGAGTACTTCAAATCACCGGAATGGAAAAAACAGATGGAATCCATCCAATCCCAATCCAAGTCGATCAATGAATATTTCAATTCGCCAGAGTGGAAGCAGAAAGTCGCCGATTTGAATGCGAATGTAAAACGGCAGTTTGATTCTCCGGAATGGAAAGCAAAGGTGAAGAAGATGGCAGAATCGGGGGCCGATATGGCTAAATACTACGAATCGAAAGAATGGAAAGGGATAATGAAGTCTATCGAGGAACAGAGCAAGGAAATAGAGCAGTATTTTAATTCGCCGGAATGGCATGAAAAGATTGCCATATTAGAGAAGGATGCTTCCAAGGTGGATCAGTATTTCAACTCGCCGGCATGGAAAGAGAAAATGAAAAAAATAGAAGACCAGGGTAAGGAAATTGAAAAATACTTCGATTCTCCGGAGTGGAAAGCGAAAATAAAGGCTGAGGAGGAGTTTCGCAACAGTTCAGAATACAAAGAAATCGAGAAGAAATATAAAGAAGACCTGGATGCCTTGCGTAAGGAAAAAAGTCCGGGAAAGAATTAGCCGATCCTCATCCGAGGATACCCAATCAACTATCGTTGTTTAGTTTGTTTAGTAAGGAGCCCTCTCAAGGCTCCTTAATTTGTTTAAGGATGTCTCTTTAAAGCACAGACAATTCCTTACTTAGGGGTTTAATAATTTTTGTATCATTGTAGGCGTAAAAGCAGGCATTGCATGGATTTTATCTACTTTATTGACCTCTTAGGAACGATGGTCTTTGCGATTTCGGGCGCTATGGCGGCAAACCGAAAAGGTATAGATGTTTTTGGAGCCACCTTTATGGGCTTCGTGACTGCCATTGGTGGTGGGTCGCTTCGCGATGTATTTTTAAATATTCGTCCGGTTTGGGTGGAAGATGGTAATTATTTGATTGCGATCTTCGTCGGGGTAACCATATCCATCCTTTTCAATAAACGTTTAGACAGTTTCGCCCGCACCCTTTTCTTATTTGATGCGATCGGTATTGGTTTCTTTACGGTGGTAGGGGTTCAGAACTCCTTAAGTTATGAAAGTAGCGCTATTGCTGCTGTAATGTTGGGTATGTTCTCAGCGAGTATGGGCGGTGTAATCCGGGATACCTTAATGAATGAGACGCCGCTGATCCTGAGAAAAGAGATTTATGCTTCGGCTTGCTTAGCAGGTGCCGTTTGCTATGTGCTATTGCAAATGACACCTATTTCGGAAAATATCAATGCATTTGTGAGTGCGAGCATGGTTTTTATTATTCGCTTTCTATCGGTTCGCTATAATCTATCCCTTCCTTCGGTTCCAATGGTCGAGAAGGAAGAATAAGGTTCAAGGGTCTCAGTTCCTTTATGGCATAATAAAGTCTGTCCATGTTGCGACTTTTTGGGAATCATCATTGCTCAATTGCTTATACCAGCTACTTCCAGTTCCAACATATCGCCCAGCTTTCAGCACAATAGTATGGCCTGAGATATTTCAGCGGTCAAGCCTTTCACGTCTTCAGCGACTTGGAGTTCGATAATCTTTAACGACTCAAATGAAGTAAAATAAAAGGGTAAGGGAAGGATGGTTGGACGGTAGGTCGAGCGGAATTATATAATTGCAATAGCGATTATTAATCTTTACGTGGCTTTAAGTAGAAAGAGCCGCAAAATTGTTGCGGCTCTTTTATGATTCTATATATGTTGTGTTTCAGCGATCTGCTGTAACGATTTTATCTACCCTTCTTCATTAATGGGAAAGACATTTTGTACGAAACGCGAACTTGCCCCTTAGAGATGGAGTCTAGTTTACCCTTCAACATCGCCTTTTTCAATGGACTAAGCTTGTCGATAAATAGCTTTCCTTCGATATGGTCGTACTCATGCTGAACAACACGAGCAGCAAGCCCGGTTAACTCTTCTTCTTGCTCTTCGAAGTTCTCGTCCAAGTAATTGATAATGACATTCTCTTGGCGCATCACTTCCTCATTGATGTGCGGAATACTTAGGCAACCTTCGCTAAACGCCCATTTATTGCCCGATTCTTCTACCAAAATAGGGTTGATGAATACCCGTTTAAAGTCTTTTGCAGTAGGGTCCCCTGGCCCATCTTCGTCATCCTCACCAAATGGAGACGCATCGATTACGAATAAACGAATAGGAAGGCCCACTTGTGGTGCTGCGATTCCTACGCCATTTGCCGCGTACATGGTTTCGAACATGTTGGCGATTGTCTCTTTCAAATTTGGATAATCCTCATCAATCTCTTCGGTTTTCTTCCTCAAAACCGGATCTCCATATGCAACTATAGGTAACTTCATCTGAATAATTTTACGGTACAAAGTTATTAATAATTTAGGATTGCCACATATTGTTGTTAAATAGAGTAATTTTGGCGCATGGCAAACGCTGGAATGATCGGACTGTTGAACTTCATTGGTTATGGGCTAAAGCTCAGCCCAGTGATGACGGAATATGCTAACTATACGCTCATTACAGCGGAGGGAATGGGCTTTGCGATACATTATTATACAGATGTTTCACAAGGAACGATCGCCGGTTCGGGCGAAAAGACCATCCATATTTCCGAAGATCAGCTACGTCGCGATGCGAAAAAGATATACAACCGCCTGAAGGTGCAAGCGGGGCGAGCGGAAAAGGTCTATGCCCGTTCGACTGTAGCGGTTAGGATTGATAAGCGCATTGCTCTGGGTTTTCTAAAAGACAATCATTTGCAGGTAGCACTGCCGGGCAAATATCGCTACGGCCTATATCATCAGGGAGAACTGGTTTCCCTTGCTGTGTTTAGTGGCGGCCGACGAATGCACAATAAAACAGAAGATTACCGATCGTTTGAATTGATTCGATTTTGCCATAAGAGCGATATCATCGTCATCGGCGGTCTTTCTAAACTGATACAGGCATTTATCAAAGATTTTAAACCCAGCGATATCATGACTTACGTCGATGCGGATTGGACACAGGATTCCAGTTTGCAGAAGATAGGTTTTGAAGTCGATAAAACGCTCCCAGGACAACGATTCTGGCTTACTCCCACCCAGCAAATCCCCATTCTGGCGGATGAGGAGCTATCTGCATTAAAAGAAAAGTATCCGGAGGGCTATTTGCACTATAACAGCGGGAGCACAAAATTGATTCTATCGCTGTAATTCCTTTAGGATTTTACTATATTTAATCTTTAATCAATCGAAATACACTCATTTATGAAACGAAAACTTCGCATGGGCATGGTCGGTGGTGGAAATGACGCGTTTATAGGCGCCGTTCACCGCATTGCAGCCTTTATGGATGGAAAAATAGAATTAGCATGTGGTTCTTTCAGCGTTAATCCCGAGATTTCTTTGCAATCTGCAAGAGATTTATTTGTTGCTGAAGACCGTGTTTATGCAACATACGAAGAGATGATCGAGAAGGAAGCGCAGTTGCCGGAAGGCGAGCGTATGGACTTCGTAACGATCGTTACGCCTAACTTCTTACACTTTGCTCCTGCAAAACTAGCTTTAGAAAATGGCTTTGACGTTGTTGTCGAGAAGCCGATGACTGTATCTTTAGAAGAGGCACAGGAGCTTCAGGCTGTTGTTGAGCGCACAGGTCGCACCTTATGTTTGACCCATACTTACTCAGGCTATCCGATGGTAAAACAGGCGAAGGCGATGGTGAAAGAAGGGCACTTCGGCAAGATCCGCAAGATTGTTGTCGAGTATCCACAGGGTTGGTTAAGCCGCTTGAGCGAGCGTGAGGGCAATGCTGGGGCTGCATGGCGCGCAGATCCGAAGCGTTCGGGCAAGTCTTTAGTAATGGGAGATATCGGTACGCATGCCGCGCATTTAGCAGAATATGTTACGGGATTGAAGATTCAAGAGGTTTGTGCAGATCTGACAACGTTCGTTGAAGGCAGATTATTGGACGATGATGGTTCGGTATTATTGCGTTTTGAGGATGGAGCAAAAGGTGTTTTGATGGCATCGCAGATTTCTGCTGGTGAAGAAAATGCTGTTCGCATTCGTGTATATGGCGAAAAAGGTGGACTGGAATGGGCGAATGAAGATCCTAATAACTTAATCGTTAAGATGCTGGATCAGCCTAGACAGTTATACCGCACGGGTAATGCGTATGCCGCTCCATTTACATTAAGCAGCTTTGCGACACATAATACGCGTATTCCGGCCGGACATCCGGAAGGATTATTGGAATCTTTTGCAAACATTTACCGTAACTTTGCATTAACTGTATCGGCTAAGAAAGAAGGCGTAACGCCATCTGCTGAAGCGCAGGACTTTCCGAATGTTTACGACGGTGTGCGTGGAATGGCCTTCATCGATACGGTGGTAAAAAGCAACGATAGCAACGAGAAATGGACAAAATTTGTGATCTAAAGACGACACAAGACATTGTAAAATACATTAATCGGGCGAAAGAAACACTTTCGCCTGATTTGCTTTTGATCCTCATCGGACCTACAGCTTCCGGCAAAACGAAGTTAGCCGTCGAACTGGCAAAGGCACTCGACGGGGAAATTATCTCTGTCGACTCGAGACAGGTGTACCAAGGATTAGATATCGGAACGGGCAAAGATCTGAAAGAATATGATGAAATCCCCTATTATCTCATTGATATCGTGCCCCCAACAGCACAGTATTCGGTTAAGGAATTCGTAAAAGATTTTGATACCGCTTATCAGAATATCATAGCTAGAGGGAAATTTCCAATACTCTGCGGTGGAACGGGTTCCTATGTTCAAACGCTATTGCAACCTCAGCCCTATAGCTCGATTCCGAAAGACGATACATTCCATGTGGAACATGCTGCATTCACGAAAGCGGAGCTCATCGATAAAATCAAAGCTGAGGAAATCCCATCCGGCTTTCAGATTGATTGGGATAGCCACAAGCGATTAATAAGAGCCTTAGAAATCATCCGCTACCTAAAGACAAACGAGCTACCAATAGACTCAGCAAATAAACAATACCCCTACCTAATCATCGCATTAAATCCTCCATTGGAAACTCGACGAAGTAGAATCGATAAGCGCTTGTCGACAAGAATGGAAGAGGGACTGATTTCGGAGGTTCAAGGCTTATTGGAAAGCGGTCTTAGCCATGATCAATTGCAATGGTTTGGGTTGGAATACAAGTATGCTTCCTATTACCTATTGGGCAAGCTTACGTTGGAGGAATTCCATGATAAGCTTCGGACAGAAATCCATCGCTTTGCAAAGCGACAGATGACTTATTTTCGCAAAATGGAGAAAGACGGGCTAGCAATCCACTGGGTTGTTAATTATCGTTAAAACCTCCTCAATCAGCGGCTTATTGATTATTTTTAGACTAACCAAACACAGTCATTGGAATTTAAAAACACAAAAAGAGGCGACCTAGGTCGCCTCTTTTAAAGTTTAATTTCTTCGTCTTTGGCATTAAAGAAGTGGAATTCCGTCAGGAAATATGAGGACATTTCCTTCACTTTAATCCATTTTCCGTATTTGAAAAACCATTTTAACCTTCTAGAGACAAAACCTTTGGTAATGTAGGCCGCGATATAAGGGTGAACACATAAGGTTATACCCTTCTCGTTTTGCTCTTGTAATATGAAGCTTAAATTATTCTCAATGTCGTCCAGTAAGACGATGCTGGATCTAATTTCACCGGTACCATCACAAGCAGGGCATTTCTCATTGGTCACAATGCTCATTTCTGGTCTTACCCGTTGTCTAGTAATCTGTACTAATCCAAATTTACTAGGAGGAAGAATCGTATGTCTCGCACGATCGCTCGCCATACATTCTTTTAAGAATCCATACAATTCTTTTCTATTGTTCGCTTTGTGCATATCGATAAAATCGATTACCACAATGCCCCCCATATCCCTCAGCCTAAGCTGTCGGGCAATTTCTTTCGCAGCTTCTTTATTTACTAGAAGCGCGTTATCTTCTTGATTTTCCTTATTGGCAATGCGGTTTCCGCTATTGACATCAATTACGTGCAGTGCTTCAGTATGCTCAATTATGAGATATGCACCACCCTGCAAATTGACCGTCTTGCCAAAAGACGCCTTAATTTGCCTTTCTACACCGAAATGGTCGAAAATAGGTTCTTTACCTTTATAGTGTTTAACTATTTTTTCTAAATCGGGAGAAATCTCCTGTATATATGATTTTACCTCTTCAAAGATATCTGCATCATTAACATAGATATGAGAGAATTCATCGGTAAGAATATCGCGCAATATTGTCGAAGCGCGGTCCATTTCACCTAATACTTTTTGAGGAGGTTCAGCTGTTTTAAGACGTTTGGTAAATAGTTCCCATTTAGAAATCAGGTCGAGTAGATCTTTTTGCATTTCTTCTACCCCTTTGCCTTCAGAGACTGTTCGAATGATTACCCCAAAATTAGCGGGTTTAATACTCTCGACTATTTTCTTCAGTCTGTTTCTTTCGGCACTACCTTTTATTTTCTTGGAAATGGAAACCGAACTTGAGAAAGGGACCAACACCACAAAACGACCAGCGATGGATAAGTCGGAACTTAACCTTGGACCTTTAGTGGATATCGGTTCTTTTGCGATTTGCACTGGCAACAGCGTGTTACGGCTAAGAATATCCGATATTTTTCCAGCTTTGTCAATGTCCTTTTCAAGTTTTAAACTATTGAGCAGTTTCTCTTGATAACTGCCGTTCTTTACCACTCTGGTAAGTTTAAGCAATGACTGTACTTGAGGTCCGAGGTCAAGGTAATGCAAGAACGCATCCTTTTCGTAGCCTACATCTACGAATGCTGCATTCAGACCGGGCATGATTTTCTTTACTCTTCCTAGGTAAATATCTCCTACCGCGTAGTTATTGTCTGCTTGCTCTCGGTTTAACTCAACCAGTTGCTTATCCTGTAGTAAAGCAATAGTCACCCCCTTATCGGGGACTGAATTGATAATTAATTCCTTTACCAACAGCTACTGAAATTAAGGACTATTGTGGACTCGCTCCACAACATAAATTGTCCGGTTAAACAAAAAACCGTTTAATGAAAAAAACAATCTATGATGCTTATACCATCATAGATTGTAACCACATATTTTTTAAAAATAAACGTTAAACGTTATTTTTTCTTGTGTCTATTTTTTCTTAAACGTTTTTTGCGCTTGTGAGTAGCCATTTTGTGTCTTTTTCTTTTTTTTCCGCTTGGCATAGCTTTAATGTTTTTAAATGATTATTACTAATTGTTAATTACTTACTTAGCTCATCAATACGTCTGTCGATGAACTGGGAGAGACTGGGATCGGCGGCTAACACTTTACTTTTTTGAAAAGCAGCGATAGCTTCGTTCTTCATCCCTATATTTTCATAGCCAGTGGCTAAATAGAAGTACGATTCAGCATCAGGGCTCTGCTCAATTACAGTTTTAAAACGCTCGATCGCTTTATCGAACTGTCTAGACTGTAAGGAGAATAAACCTAATGTTTTATTAGCTTCTAGATTTTTCGGCTCGGCTTTCACTACTTCTTGCAGTAGCGCAATACCAGCCATCGGGTTGTTTGTTCCGGTTACCATTGCGGCACCTAGCCCTGTTTTAGCGTCCAAGCTAGCACCATTCAACTCGACAGCTTTCTCGTATGCCGCAATAGCTTGTTTATTCAATGCTTTCGCGGTTGTTGTGTCTTGAAGATTCGTGTAAGCTTTACGGTAGGCATTTCCAGCTTTCAACCAAAGGTCGAATTTAGGTGAAATTTTTGCCATTTCCTCATACAATAATGCTTGAGGGGCAAATTTTTCAACGTCGTTCCATTTATCAGCTAATTGTTGGTAGATCGCTACTTTCTCATCTCCATCCGCTTTATCCGCTTTCGCTTCCAAATCAGTGATTTCGTTTAAGATAGCAGGATTAAGGCCACGCTTGGCAGCTTCAGATGCTGCGCTCAGGGTAATTTGATTTGCAGGAGCTTCTGTGGTAGTAGCTCCTGCAGTATTTTTCTCTTGATCAACCAAGCCTTTCACAGGTCGTAGAACAAGGAACCCCATGATTAGGACAACTACTGCTACGACGATGATCTGGATTTTCTTGGTATTTTTCATGAATCAATACTTATTTTTTGTTCCCGTTTTTAACTTTTTCTACAAAAACTTTTGCAGGTTTGAAACTTGGCACAAAGTGCTCAGGGATTATAATAGCTGTGTTTTTGGAAATGTTACGAGCTGTTTTCTCAGCTCTCTTTTTCACTACAAAACTACCAAAACCTCTCACATACACATTCTCACCGCCAACCATTGCGTTTTTTACCACTTTGAAGAATGCTTCTACGGTTTCCTGTACATCAACCTTCTCTAAACCAGTTTTGTTAGAGATTTCTGCAATAATTTCTGCTTTAGTCATATCTATATTTACTCTAATTAATCTAAACCCTTGGCATCTTTGCCCTTTTGGGGATGCAAAAGTATTCTTTTAAAATGAGTAATGGAAATATTTTCATGTTTTTTTACAGACCAAATATCTACTATTCAAGTATTTAGTCTTATTTCCCCAAATTTTACATTTCAAAAGGCTCGCAAAGTTACAATTATTTTATTGACAATCAAAGTTTTAATCGATGTTGCGACATCAAAACTTCTGCTAAATGCGATATATCACTTTCCTCGTGCAGTGCGGATATTACAATTCGGTTTAGTAGCGGGCTCGTCGGCAAAGGATATGGAAAACTGGAAATTAGCACCCGATGTTGCACTAAGTAACGATATAAATTGGGATCATGCGAAGTAAAAACCGGGAAATTGGGGATGTTATGAATGTTATGATATCCCTCTAGATTCGAGAAAAGCGCCTTAGCGATGTCAATGTTTTGATGCAATTTATCGAACGCAGCCTCATAAATCCTATTGCCGTGAACTAATGCATATAAAGCAGCAGGCGAGCTTGGCGAAGCGCCCATGTAGATGGGGTGCTTCCTGATTTTCTCCAAGGTAGCAGCATTTCCCAGTACGACTCCCGCATCGGTTCCCAGGCCTTTAGCCAAAGAGGCTAAAACAACAATTTCTATGTTTTCCATAGACCGTAAAACCCTCAAATCTGTCGACAATGCATTCTTCTTCAGCACTCCTATTCCGTGAGAATCATCCAGTATCAACAACACATTCTTATCTTCGGCAATATTCTGAAAATCAGAGAAATCAAACAATTCAGGGGTAAGATTATCTATGGCATTTGAGATGATCACGAAATCAGATTCCGAGCTATTATTTATCTTATCGACGACTTCCGTTTTCCATGCCGAAAAGGATAACCCGACCTTTGGGTCTTCCGCTATCCATAAAGAAGGATGCGCGCCAGGTGCATAAAAAACAGAACGGTTTTCCACTAAAGATTTTACAGCGACCTGAGCCGCTAGGTATCCCGAAGAAAGCAATACCGCATCCTCGAACCCAAATCTACCTGCCATAAATCTTTCCGCTTCCGCATAAATTCCAAGCTGCACATTATTGGTTCTGGACGTCCCGTTATTCAGCCCGTACCTGTCAATTCCCTCCTTAAACAGATCGATATAGTCTTTATTGTCGAGCAGGCCTAAGTAAGCTGTTCCTCCAAAAAAATGACATGATCGACCGTCCATGTGAATAGTACGTCCGGTCGGCTGCGAAAGATTACGAAAAGTCGTCATGTTGGTTGTCTGAACTACAAATGTACAAAATCAAACCATACAGAATTCAACAGTTCATCCATAGAAAACAACAGTTGCTCGACAATAAATTCGACAGGGCAAGCATAGGCAATACTTTTACCGAAAAAAAGCCATGCGAATACCTGCACCCTCAACCTCAGCTCAGGAATCTGAAATTACATTTTCATCATTATGCTAATACCGAGGTCATCGTTAGTCGCGAGCGAGTAAACGATTTCAAAGAATGGATCGAATAATATCTTCTTAGTAAAGATGTAATTTTAACGGGATATTGACCCCAACCGAAAAAGTAAACCCATCGATCGGTTTAAAGTCTTTTTTGGTATTGATATCAAAACCATAGCCTGCTGCAAATTCCAGCAGATTGAATACGCCAATTCCGGCCTTGGCAGTCGCCGTGTAAGGTGTTATTTCCCCTCTCAGAAAGGGCCATACCGCAACATTGTTCAAATAATAGGTCGCTCCAAATTCCGGGATGACCGTCGTCTTATCCATCATCCAGGTGAAATTGGCTCCTCCGTCTAGTTTGAGATACTGGGACTGATTGAGCGCAAACATCCCCCATGCCGAGGCCTTCAGAAAACTACCGCTCTGATACTGATATCCCAGCGAGGGGCCAAATATCCATCCAGTACCCCTCTTCTCCTGGGCATGCAGCTGCACGCTTGTAACTAGCACTAAAACTAGAAGGTAAAACGCTCTTTTCATACACATGTTGACTTTAATGCAAGATAGAATTTTTAGCTCAAAAACAAATAAGCAATATAATCTCCATGACCTGCTCATACTTATCTCACAGCTTATGTGTAAGCCTGTGCTTATTCTTCTTAATCGCTTCCAAAGATACCCCAGGACATTGGCTGTTTTGGCAGAAGTAAAGCATAGTTTTTGCTAACATAATAAGGCGGATATTGTTTCACGTGAATTGGAGAATCCCTTCTTTCAATTGATCATAATAGTTTGGATAAGCCTCGTCGAAAGCCATCTCGAAATTCTGCCACCCGTCCTCGGTTAAGCTATGCGTTTGTAACATTTGCCTCAGCATTCCATTTCTTCTGTTTGCGCCAGTGTCAACTGATTTTTACGAACGATTTTTCTTTGCAAGCTTTGATCTATCGGTATTAATACGCCAAGAATCGTAGGTGATTGGTTAGGGTTTTATGCGCCCGTTCGTGCTTCTGATAAAAACAAGCAATTCACAGCCGATAGGCTCACACATTCTTTTCGTATCGATGATGGCGGGCAAACATTTTGCGGTGGAAAACGATATTTGAAATAATCCGGATGAAGAGCCCCATTCCGCACGACGATATATATATCAGGAGCGAAGCGGCGTTGCTCCTCTTTTTGGTTGGTGATACTCGCCTTATTCAAGCAGCGCTATTTGGAGGCTCATACTCCCACCCTCTGCATTACAGAAGGCCCCCTCCATAAATCGAGCTTAACTTGAGCATCCAAAGGTTCCGATGAATAACAAGTCCTATTTTCTGAAGCTCTTTTATCCTCCACAATCCTACGTCTTAATTTCTACTTCAATCAGTTAATCGGTTCTCAACGGATAACTTCTCCCTTCATTTGACACCTACAAAGCAGGATTGACGCATTATTATAAACCAACTTCAATTTCCATCATTCAAACTTTACCAATTGAAAAGGCTTTTTTGTAAATTCGTAGTCTGTGCACACGCACATCAACCACAATAAACTATGGAAAACCTATCAGCAGAACGTACTAGGGAATTACTCGGCATCTTAAAAAAACGCTTTGAAAAACATATGGATCGGCACCTTGGCTTAGACTGGACAGAGGTCGAAAATAAACTGACGAAATCTCCAGCAGCGCTTTCCGCCATTCATTTCATGGAAGAAACGGAAGGCGAACCCGACGTTATAGCCTACGACAAGACTAAGGGAACCATCACATTTGGCGACTGTAGCGCGGAGAGCCCAAAAGGCCGACGCAGCATCTGCTACGATCAAGCCGCTTTAGACGCCCGCAAAGAGCATAAACCCAAAGACAGCGCCATGGGGATGGCTAAAGAAATGGGCATCGAAATCATGGATGAGCAGCAATACGCCGCCCTGCAAGCATTAGGAAAATTTGATAATAAAACTTCCTCTTGGCTCAAGACTCCGGATGCAGTGCGGAAACTCGGAGGCGCCATTTTTGGAGATTATCGCTACGATCGTGTATTTACCTATCATAATGGAGCAGAATCTTATTATGCCGCACGAGGATTCCGCGGTATAATTGAAATAGCTTAGCCCCCTGTCAAAGCCCTTTCAAACCCAATGTAAAGCCGTATCAAAGCCCTTCCGAAAGGGCTATACATTGGATTTGATTAGGCCCTGATCGAGGAGTGACTCAATGAAGTTTAATCGTTGGCTGCTCACAGAACCCTAAACCTTAAAACCAAGATCCTATGCCGCGTTTTATCGCTCTTCTTTCTCTATTCATTCTAGCAAATAGCATTTCGCTGTCGCATGCACAGCAAAATCCACACGATATACAGTTTACAAGGCAGGCCGCGAAGCGCTTTATATTCGATGAGCAACAAAAAATTTCTCTGGCATCTTTGGAACCGAAGAACATCATCGGTTTGAATTCCATGCATCCAGACCTATCGGATGAAGACGGGCAGAAAGGATTTGCTATAGAAAAGGGACATTTGCGAATTACAGGAAGCTCGAGTAAGGCTTCTCGGATTTGGCTTTCCGGGTTCAATCCATTTGCTTGTTATCGCATTTCTTTCGCGAGCTTCGATGCAAAGGGCAAATTGGGTTTTGAGTTTTCCGATCTAAAACGCGAAAATCGCTTTCAGATCAGTATATCCGCAAATGGGCAACAGCTCAGTCAGGTGCATACAGATATTGCTCGCGCAGGGAAGACAGTATTAGATAGCAATATCCTGCAGTATAGCGAACCATTAAGCCTAGCGAACAGTCATCTGATTTTGCAAATGTTGGGGAGTGGCTTAGTGCTATACCTACAGCAGCAAGAGCGCCCCGTAGTTATCGCACAGCTAGACTTTGGCCAATATCTCGATCTGCGAGAGAAGGCTCTGATTCAAGTCCTCCAAACTTCCTTACATTCCAATCTTTCTGCTGGTACAGTGGAGATACAGAAAGCGGAAGTTTTTCTGAGCTCGGGAATGGGCTTGGCAGATATCCGGGCGATAACCTACGAAAATGGAGATCCATTGCTGGATCAGGGTCGTCTTTGGTACACGATGACCGTTCGGGGCAGAGCTTTACCGCATCATTTGCAAGGTGTGTTCAGTATGAATCCGAGTACATTTGACCTCAAGTTCGAGGGCATCATTGTCTTCGATCGTTCGGATCGTATTTTACGTAATGAGGTTGCCTCCCACATATTTTACGATCGAAGGGAGCAGATCTGGCGAGGAATTACGACCGGCTTTAGCGCCTATGCAAATCCGCAGAAGGAGAAAAAACAACTTTTAGCCGTAGAGAGCAAAAAAGATCCCCGCTTTGGTTACTCCGTGATGAGCGCGGTTCCTTTTGGTGTCGTGGGCGATATTGAAGATCCGCATATCCTGTATGATGAGAATATGGGAAAATGGCGCATATTGACCTGCGAAAATATCGACGGCTACCGAGCCATCATGTTAGAATCCGATTTTTGGAATAAGGAATATAGGCGTATCGCAGGTCCCGTAAAGCACAACTCCACCGGCACATCGATGCAGAAGATTGATGGTAACCTATATTGTTTTTCCGGGAGTTCGGAGCGCGAGATTTTTATCTACAACTACCCGAATCTCGAAAAAGTAGGAACATTAAAAATGGATCTTCCACCTTGGGACAAAGAATCAGGAACGCGAACTTGGCCAAACGTACTGCAATTACCAGCAGGATACCCAATGAAGTATATCGCATTGATGATGGATCGATTCAACTATCCAGGACTGAAAGGTCCCAACTGGAGCTATGGAGCTTTGTATTTGTACTACGGTTATTAGTTTAAGCCTTTACGCCAACCTTCTCGCCAATTTTCACTAGCGTTTCGATGCGTTTTTCAGAATGCTCAATAATATCAGCGTCGGGTTTAATAGTCCCCTTTTTAAAGATCTGCACCACCGTCGAGCCGCCATATTCGAAATATCCTTTTTCTTCACCGCGACGGAAAGAACCAGCATCGTAATTGCGCTGCACAATCTTACCGACAAGTAAAGCGCCGACTTCCAGGTGCAATACATCACCAAAGTTTTCTGTATGAAGAACTGTTAGTTCACGATAATTTTTAGCGATTAAAGCTCTTGTTTCGGCTAGCGCCAAGGGATGCACGGAGTGTAATACACCTTTAATTTTCACCACCGGATCTTGGGTTCCGTTATCGATATAACCATAGCGGTGATAATCGTTTGGTGCCAATCTGTACACAAAGCACCAACCGTCCTTATATTGTTCGGCTAGTTCCTTATCCTTCAGTAGGGCTTCTAAATTATACCAATAGCCTTTTACAGGAATACTGCTGACCTGAGCTAGGTCGAAGATCATTAATCTAGAGTCTGCCGGCGATATCAGGTGTTCTGGAGTTTCGTCTATCGGACGAGCACCTTCTTTGAGCTCACGAATAAAAAATTCGTTGAAGCATCGGAAGGACTGTATAGGTTCTTTAATCTCATCCACATTGATGTTGTAGTGCTCAATAAATTTTGGGATCTGCCCTAAGCTTTTCGACGAGTTAACATGGCGCGCATAGGCTTTAGACACCATCTTTTTATTGAGTAACGACTTCGTCAAGGCCCTTCCTAAGGTGTTTTTATATAAGAACGCTAAACCGTTTACTTTATAAGTATTCTCGTATTCAATTTCCTTAGTTTGTCTATTATATAGCTGCGGAACCTTCATGTGATTTACAAATTAAAGCCCAAATTTAATAAATAGCATTCAATTGTGGGTATTTCCGTAAAACTCTTCCTTCCCTGTAGTTTTTCTGTAGCGATAATTAGTTTTGCTACGTATAGGTTATATCCAATAAAAATCATATTATGAATCAATTAGCAAAGTTCAATTTTCTTCTCTTTATCTTTTTCTTAATGGCTTCATGTTCGAAATCCGACTTAGAGTTTAAGGATAAATATGAAAAGAGCGTCCGCAGATGGGAAGATTTTAAAAGAGAAAGCAACAACAGCTACAGCTATACGACCTATTCGGGAAGCTGGACAGGTTGGTCTGCGGAAATGACGTTCACGATCGAAAACGGGAAGATTAAGCGGGTAAGTTATATTGTTCCTAGTATTGCTCCGACGAAACGCCCCGAAAATGGCTGGGCCAAGGAATCTTTTATAGAAGCAATGAGAAAAAAAGGCTACTCGGAAGAAGAGCTCAAGAAAGTCGAGGAGCAGCGTGTTTGGGAGAAAATGGAATGGACGGAGGATGAATCGACTTTAGGTAGCCACGGCGATTATTATCTGCTCACGCTGGACGATGTGTACCGTTTAGCGAAAGAGAATTGGTTGGTTAAAGGCAAAGGCGTAACTAACTGTTTAGAAACGGAGCATAACGGACTAATTTCTAAGGTTGGTAAAATTGAGGAAAATTGTGCAGACGACTGCTTTGAGGGCGTGCAAATTACAGCTATTGAGAAGAAGTAATTTTTTCCTATTTCCTTGGAAACAGCAGCAGGGATTTGAGTTCTCGATGTCCTCGAAAACCGACAATAAAAAAAGCATTGCCACTTGACATCAATGATTTCAAGCAGCAATGCTTAATTCTAAACCTTCTTTTATTTTTTTCCGCCTCTAAGTATTGCGACTAGAAGCAGGATGAATACTGCGGCACCAACAACCCAAACCCAAGGCTTAGTGTAAAAAGCCCCACCGTCCCCTTTATCGATATCTACATTGATATCCAAGCCTTTTTCCTGTGCAAATGCTTGCGCCGACATCAGAATAAACATGATGAATGCTACAGGGCGCATATTAAACATCTCTCTTTTCATAGTTCATGTAATTTTAAGTTTATAGGATAATAAACAAGGTTGCCGGCTAAATGTTTGGACACCGAAGTGCTTTTTCTACAAGTACTTTTAACGATATAAGGGACACAATACGTAATTGGACAGCATTAATACGTAAAGCTTTTTGAAGCTCAACCAATTAGTGGATAAAATGTTCCCTATATGGAAATCAAGAATTAGTGACGGTTATCTATTTATTCAATGCAGCGACTATCAATAAAACGTCATATAATCATAAATCGGAAATACTATGCGAAAAACAAAGATCTTCTTAACGGGGGGCACAGCCGGCATTGGAAAAGCAACCACCTTACATTTGCTACGCCAAGGATTTGAGGTATTTATCATCGGACGCGACGAGAAAAAGCTAAAGGAACTTTTGCAGAACTGCAAAGAGCTGGGCGTTGAAGACCGCATAGCCCATGAACTTCAGGATCTAACCGATCAAACGGCACTTCAAGCGTTATTAGATTCTGTGTGGGACGCTCATGGTCCTTTCGATGTTCTGATCAACAATGCAGGCGTTGGCTTTCGGAGCGTTGTCGAGGGCGACCCGCACGATCTTGTCTACATGACCAAGACAAACTTAGATGCTTATCTTCTTTTATCGAGCTTTTTTGCAAAAAAGATGATAGCGCATAAAATCGAGGGCGACATTATCAATATCGGATCGATGAGTTCGGATACACGGGACGCTGGTAGTTCGGGCTATGTGGCTAGTAAGGCGGGTATTCAAGGGTTTACGGAAGCCCTACGAAAGGAAATCAATCCGCATAATGTTCGAGTGACGTTGATTGAGCCCGGCTCCGTAGGAACGGATATGCCTTCTACCACCTTAGAGCAGGAGGAAGAACTGCAGGAGAAACACGAGATGCTAAAAGCGGCGGATATAGCGCGATTGATCAGTTTTGTAATCGCTCAGGACCGAAGGGTGAATATAGCGGAAATAAAAGTTAAGCCTTTACGGCAGATTATTTAAATATAAGAATATGCACAGAACGTTTTGGTATAGAAATAGTCTATCGATTGTTTTTATAGCGCTTTTCACTTTGGCCTTGATTGCGCAGGATTATTTTGGTTGATAGGAACAAGCATCGCTTTATCAGGAAGAGGGAATGTACCATCGAAGCAAGCGACCCATAGAAGTGGAATCCGTTTTCGGTCAGATGAAAAG
>NZ_DKLH01000029.1:0-18059 GCF_002455685.1 Sphingobacterium sp. UBA6645 | reverse complement strand
TGTTTTCAGAGGCCATCAAGAACTTTCATCTCTGTTGGCTTTCCATTGGAAACATAGATATATTTTCTTATTCATAAATTAAACATCCGCTGGTATTCCAAAAGCTTTGGCTATCGCCTTCTTTCGGTCCTTGGGGAATTTGCACACGAATCGTATGCTCGCCTGCCGATAAATCGCCAAGAT
Source organism: Sphingobacterium sp. UBA6645 (assembly GCF_002455685.1). Taxonomy (NCBI): domain Bacteria; kingdom Pseudomonadati; phylum Bacteroidota; class Sphingobacteriia; order Sphingobacteriales; family Sphingobacteriaceae; genus Sphingobacterium; species Sphingobacterium sp. UBA6645. The sequence continues at coordinate 17,876 of NZ_DKLH01000029.1, read as the reverse complement.
CTATGAAAACCGGGCTGGTAATCGTGCCGGGGCACCAATTCGAACGGCTTAAATCTGAAGACGACAGTCCGTTCTCAAAATTGCCGCTGACCGGATTGTATAGTCTATAACTACCACAGTCTAATCGCCATGGTGTAAATTTCATCTTTAGTTGGCCGTCTAAGTAGATGCTGTTGGCTTTAGGGACAAACTCATCACCATTTCCCCAACCTCCATGGCCGGTAGTGATGTAACGCAATCGAACATTTTTAAGGTCTTTGTCGAGCGTAAATTTTACTTCCAGCCCTTTTTCATAAGCAAACATCGTCGGATAGCCTTGACCTCCCATCTCCATCACGTTGGTGGTATTGAACAACGGCATAACCTGAACGCCAGAAGCATAATTTGAGCCTCCAGGGTGAATTGTTAGTTCTAAACTAACCTGATGGCCGCCTTTGTCATAATTACCAATATAAGTGCCGATATAAACTTCTTTTCCTGATAGACTGCTGGTGAATTCTGAAATGTCTTGACGATAACTTACACTATCTTGCCATGTCTTGCCTTTTAACTTCACGCGATCATTAAAATGGGATATACCGAAAGGTGTAAAGAATCGCATGAGTTCAAGTACTGGAGAATAACCTTCCGTACGCACCATACCGGGATACGCCGCCCCCTTCTCATCGGTATACATCGGCAAACTGTTCATTCCATTTTGCATGCCATCAAAAAAGGTCTGCTTCTGATCATCCGCTATCAAAAACACAGAGCCTGTTCGATCATATGCATCACCATTCGATTTCTGAATAACCTCAATAAATGCTTGGCTATCGGATGTAATTTCAGGTATCTTCACCTTTTTCAGGATGACCGTTCCTTCAGCAAATCGAAGAACGGAATCTGATTGGATTCCTGGCTGAAAACAGATTTGTTCATCTTGGAAGATTGGTATTTGGATAAAACGACTCTTCCAGAGTTGATCTTTATAGCTTAAGTCATCCAACAACGTTGATTCAAGGGGCTGTACGAACTCCTTTGGCCAGCTTTTCAGCTTCTCAATCGCCGCGACCCGAATCCCGGTATTGCCATTGCGACGGTATTCCAGAACCAGCCCTAAATCCTGCCCTATTAAATTCGGAGCAGCGTTTAAGCCAAGTGCATTCGAATACCATACTTCAATCGCATTGGAATTGATGGAGGTCTTTGCTAGCTTAGTATTATAACGGAGTATTTTCTTTGCTCCGGTATCCTGTTGAATAAATTCTAGCTTATTATAAATTCCCGGATCATAACTCGATATGGAACGCTTTTCAGACAATAGAGAGGTTCTATAACCTTTCCTGTTTTTTATATCTGCGAAAATCTGCTCAGCGGGATATCGAACCTGCCCGGAGATAATGCTTTCTTTGGTGATCACATACTTATCCTTGCTAACAAATAAAACGATTGGATCTTGCTTGATCATCGCACCGTCGCGAAAGGCATGGTAGGTTATCTTGTAGGTCTCCTGCCCTTTCACGTTTCCGATAAAGCAGGTTAGAAGGAATAAAAGAACGATTCTATTTAACATAAAAAAAATTATAAAACCTCAATAGTGGTTCCATCCTCCATAGGATGCGAGGTGCATATCAAACAACGTCCGTTATCAACTTCTCGATCTGTCAACACTTCGTTGTAATCCATGCGAACAGATCCCTTGGTTACTTGGGAAATACAGGTACTACACATTCCTGATTTGCATGAATAAGGTAGCTTAAGTTTATTCTCTAAGCCGACGTCCAAAATGCTTTTATTGTAAGGTATTGTCAGTGGGTGGTCTATCCCCTGAAAGCGGATAATAACATCATAGCTTGTCATATCCACCGGTTCTTCTTCTTTCTCATCCTCATCTTCCTCTTCTTCCGGAAAATGGAAAGTCTCTCGTTTGATATGATCGTCCGGAATTCCCATTCCTAAAAGAGTAAAACGACATAAATCCATGTAAAATAACGGACCACAGGTATAGAAAACATCCTCTTCCCCATCACTCTTATACTTCGCAACCAGCTCTAAGATATAATCACGGTTTAATCTAGCTTTTAAAAGGTTCTTCGTATTAGACCATATCCATTCAATATGCAAACGATCGGGATACGCTTCCTGCCATTTCAAAAGCTCCTCATAGAATACGGTTTGCTCTTTCGAGCTATTACTATAAACTAAGACAATCTTACTGTGTTCCTCACGAACTAAAGCAGTTTTCAAAATGGAAAACAATGGCGTAATGCCGACGCCTGCGCCAAAAAGGAAGATAGTTTGCTTATGATCGACATCCGGCTCATAGACAAATAGACCCTGAGGATCCATAACCTGTATAACATCCCCTACACGAGTCTGATGATGTAATAGTCGTGAGATTTCTCCATTATCGACACGCTTTACCGTAATCTCATAGGGTTCATCAACATCAGGTGAACTGCTGAAAGAATAAGAGCGACGAACTTCACGCTCACCAAAAGTAAATGATAAGGTCAAAAACTGCCCGGCTTTGTACGCCGGAAAGCTATTGGATAAATCTTGAAAACGAATAGAAATATTATGATTTGGATGCTGAACGATCTCAGAAATCTTAAAATTATACATATTTCAAAGATAGGAATTTGATATTACAGATTTGTAATCCTACCGTAGATATCATATGCGCAAAACTTCCATGTTTTTAAAGAAAAAACTACAGCAATGAAAGTAGAAAAGAACCTTTGACATCGCGCAATTTCACCAACAACTTTATCTTCTATTTAGAAACACCGACATGAATAGAACTTCTTGGTTGCCTTTGAAAACCTCCATTTTAGAAAAAAACACTCCTATTTTTATGCCAAAACTAACGTTCATTATAATTCTTGAAGGCAAATCATGAAACTCAATTTCACTAAAAATTATTATGCATCAACAAAAATAGAAATGGGAATAAATCGACTTAACGATCTTTGAAAACCAAGCAATTACACCTAAAGCTCTCAAATTTCCAAAGAAGCAGAAAGAGGAATAAGAATTCTAGTAAACTTATGAGAACACAAGCATTTGATGCTTCAACAAAAAAACAAATAGGAATGAAAGTAATTAATGACCTTTAAAAGCAGGCAATTACACTAAAAGTTGACATCTTTCCAAAGAAACACAAACAACACTGAAAACCCCTGTAAGCTTGTTAAAACATACAAATTGAACAAAGGCCGCTTACCTTACAAAAGAAAACTTAATAAGAATCAAATCCTTTAACAACTTCGACAAAGAAATAATCTCACAAAAAAAGCCGTACAGTAACTGTACGGCTTATATTTTAATCTCGCTTAAGCTAATTACAACTTACGCTTGATTTCAACTTGCTCGAATGCCTCAACGATATCTTTCTCTTGTATATCGTTGAATCTTTCAATGCTAAGACCACATTCGTAGCCTTGTGAAACCTCTTTAACGTCATCTTTAAAGCGTTTTAAGGATGCTAAGCGACCTGTATGGATAACAACACCATCACGAATAATACGGATATCGTTGTTTCTGTTGATCTTACCATCAAGAACCATACATCCCGCAATTGTACCAACTTTCGAAATCTTGAATACCTCACGAATTTCAACTTCCGCAACAATCTTCTCTTCCAATTTCGGAGCCAACATACCCTCCATCGCAGACTTGATCTCTTCAATCGCATCATAGATAATAGAGTAAAGGCGGATATCAATTTGCTCATTCTCAGCAAGCTTACGAGCACCTTGCGTAGGTCTTACTTGGAAACCAATAATAATCGCATCAGATGCAGAAGCTAATAATACATCGGACTCAGAAATAGCACCCACTGATTTATGGATAATATTAACTTGAATCTCATCTGTAGATAATTTCAATAATGAGTCAGACAATGCCTCGATAGAACCATCCACGTCACCTTTAACGATAATGTTAAGCTCTTTAAAGTTTCCGATAGCTAAACGACGACCAATTTCATCCAATGTGATGTGCTTAGTAGCGCGCATTCCTTGCTCACGTTGCAATTGAAGACGTTTATTCGCTACCTGACGTGCCTCCGACTCGCTCTCTAATACGTATAGCTTATCCCCTGCTGTAGGAGCACCCGCCATACCTAAAATCTGAACTGGAACAGAAGGTCCCGCCTCTTTAACGCGCTCTCCACGCTCATTGGTTAATGCCTTCACCTTACCGGAATAAGAACCAGCAAGAATCGGATCTCCAACACGAAGAGTACCTCCTTGGACAAGTACTGTTGTTACAATACCACGTCCTTTATCTAATGCAGCCTCAATAACAGAACCAACGGCACGTTTCTTCGGATCTGCAGTTAATTCTAACATTTCTGCCTCTAGCAATACCTTCTCTAACAATAACTCGACATTCTCACCTGTTTTTGCAGAAATCTCTTGAGCCTGGTATTTACCACCCCAATCTTCTACCAAGATGTTCATCGCCGATAATTGCTCACGAATACGGTCAGCGTTTGCTCCTGGTTTATCAACCTTTGTGAAAGCAAATACTATCGGTGATCCTGCCGCCATAGCATGGTTGATAGCCTCTTTCGTTTGAGGCATCACAGCATCATCCGCCGCAATTACGATAATTACAATATCTGTTACTTTCGCACCACGAGCACGCATCGCTGTAAACGCTTCGTGACCAGGTGTATCTAAGAAAGTAATCTTACGTCCGTCGTCTAATTTAACGGCATACGCACCGATGTGCTGGGTAATACCCCCTGCTTCACCTTTAGTTACATTTGCCTTACGGATATAATCTAATAAGGAAGTTTTACCGTGGTCAACGTGTCCCATCACCGTAACGATTGGCGCACGTGACACTAAGTTAGCCTCAGTATCTGGTTCCTCTAATTCTGCGACCTCTTCGTCCTCAGGTTTGATAAACTCAATCTGATATCCGAACTCATCAGCTACAATCGCTAATGTCTCAGCATCTAAACGTTGGTTGATTGACACAAACATTCCTAAGCTCATACAAGTTGCAATAACTTGAGTTACCGGAACATCCATCAGGTTAGCCAACTCGTTTGCAGTTACGAACTCCGTAACGCGCAACACCTTAGACATTGCCTCTTGTTCTAATGCAGCTTCTTCCGCAGATAATGCTATATCATCACGTTTTTGACGGCGTAGTTTAGCACGTTGAGCAAATTTGCCGGATTTACCAGCACCACTCAATCTTGCTAAGGTTGCTTTGATTTGATCTTGGATTTCCTTTTCTGTAGGCTCTTCTTTCGCTACCTCAGGTTTCCTACGATCATGATGGCGGTTATTTCCACCTCTGTTACCGTGACGGTCATTTTGTTGATTGCCGCCGCGACCTCCAGGGCGGTTATCGCCTCCTGGTCTTGGACGGTTTCCGTCCGGTCTATTTTGGTTCGGATGCTGTCCTTGGCCAGTGTTTTGGTTTTGATTATTTCTATCTCCACCATCATGTTGACCTACCGGCCCCGTTCCTTTATTCGTACGCTTGCGCTTACGCTTGTTATCATTGTTGTTTCCTGCACTCGCGGAGGAAGAAGCCACCGGTTTATGCGGTTTAGAAACTGGCAATTGAATTTTACCTACTACCTTCGGTCCACTTAATGTTTCCGAACGAGCACGAATAACCTCATCTTGAGGCTGTTCTTTTGTTGGCTGTTGAGCAGGTTGTTGCTTTACAGGTTCTGGCTTTTTCTCTACCACAGGTTGTTGTTTAACTTCTTTTACAGGAGCTTCGACTTTTGGCTGTTCTGCCTCTTTCACAGGCTCCTTCTTTTCTTCTACTTTTGGCTGATCTACTACAGGCTTAGCAACAGGCTCTTCAACCTTCTTAACAGGCTCTACCACCTCTTTCTTCTCTTCCACTACCGGTTTAGGCGTCTCTGCCACTTCTTCCTTAGGCTCCTCTTTCGGAGATGCCTTCGCACCACGCTTCAAGCTATCCAAATCAATCTTCCCAACAACCTTCAAAGCAGAATGGTGTTCTTCGGCTTTTTTATCCTCCGCTGTCTCAGCGGCAGGTGCTGCCGTAGTATTTTTAATTAAAATCTCTTTTACATCACCACTATCCTCACGCTGCTCAGTAGGCTCATCAGGTGTCGAGCCTTGAGTAGCAGCTGGACCTTCTTCACGGCGAATCTTGCCAATAACAATTTGTTTAGCTTCATCTTTGACATTCTTGTCGCCCTGAAATTCCTTCAAAAGAACCCCGTATTGATCCGCACTTAATTTAGTGTTAGGTTTTGATTCAACATCAAATCCCTTTTTCACTAAAAAGTCAACTGCAGTACCAATCCCAATGTTGAGCTCTTTTGCCGCTTTAAGCAAGTTTATACTTTTACCTTCTGACATCTACTAACTATAAAATGAGTTTCTTTTACAAAAATATGTTTTTTTACACGTATTTAACAATTTTTTACAAATTGTTAAGCAAGCAAAGCTTGGGCTGAATCTTATTCAAATTCAGCCTGCAAGATCCTAACGATCTCGCGAATCGTATCTTCTTCTAAATCTGTACGACGGATTAATTCGTCTTCAGTTAGCGAAAGAACCGATTTTGCAGTATCTAGACCAACGCGTTTCAATTCGTCGATGATCCAGTTGTCGATTTCGTCTGCGAATTCTTCGATATCCACATCCTCCTCTTCTTCTCCCGTCTCACGGTAAACATCGATTTCATAACCAGTCAATTTACCGGCTAATTTAATATTATGACCACCACGACCAATTGCTAATGACACTTGATCAGGTTTCAAATACACGGCAGCAGTCTTGTTCTCATCATCCAATTTAATAGATGTGATACGAGCAGGACTTAACGCACGAGTAATGTATAGTGAGTTATTCGTTGTAAAGTTGATTACGTCGATATTCTCATTGCGCAATTCACGAACAATACCATGAATACGAGAACCTTTCATACCCACACAAGCACCAACTGGATCGATACGGTCATCGTAAGATTCAACTGCTACTTTCGCGCGTTCTCCTGGTTCACGAACGATCTTCTTAATGGTAATCAATCCATCAAAGATTTCCGGAACTTCCAATTCAAATAAACGTTGTAGGAACTCAGGCGCTGTACGAGAAATGATAATCTTAGGATTACTATTCATCATATCCACCTTGTGAACTACGGCACGAATGCTATCACCTTTTTTGAAATAATCCGCAGGGATTTGTTCTGTTTTCGGAAGAATCAATTCATTGTTATCTTCATCTAACACCAAAATCTCTTTCTTCCAAATTTGGTAAACTTCACCAATAACAAGTTCGCCTTCGCGATCTTTATATTTTTTGAATACTTCGTCTTTCTCTAATTCTAAAATTTTCGAAACTAAGGTTTGACGAGCAGCTAATATCGCACGGCGACCGAAACTTTCTAAAGTAATCTGTTCGATATAATCATCTCCTACTTCAAGATCCGCATCATATTGGTGCGCCTCAGCCAATTCGATTTCTAAATCGTCATCTTCTGAGAAACCATCCTCCATAACAACACGCGTACGCCAGATCTCTAAGTCTCCGTTATCAGGGTTCACAATAACATCCACATTCTCGTCCGTCCCAAAACGCTTACGAATCATGCTACGGAATACCTCCTCTAATACTGTGATTACTGTAGGACGGTCAATGTTTTTAAAGTCCTTGAACTCCTGAAAAGAGTCTATTAAGTTAATATTACTACTCATTTCTATTTAAATGAAATTAACACCTTTGTTTCTTTTATTTGATCATATGGAATTTCGACCTCAACCAACTGAGACTTCTTTCCTTTTTCTTTTACTACTTCTTCCAGGTTGAATGATGACTCTCCAGCGGCGAGCAATTTCCCCTCACGTTTTGTTCCATCAAGCATCTGTACCTTCACGTTGCGTCCGATGTTTTTCTCGTATTGTCTACTCAACATTAAAGGAGTATCAATTCCTGGCGAAGAAACCTCTAATCGATAAGCTCTATCAATTACATTCTCTTCTTCCAAATGATATCCAACATGTCTGCTTACTTGAACACAATCTTCAATTGCGATTCCATTATCGCCATCAAGAAGAATCTCCAACACACCATTTTTCAAAAAACGGATGCTCACAATAAACAAATCTTCTCTATCGGCGATTTTCTCTAGAACTAGTTCTTTTACGCGCTCTTCAACCTGCATAATTTAATAAATGAATTAAAAAAGGGGGCATACCATGCCCCCTTCCTTTCAGATAGTACAAAGGTATAAATATTTTTTCAAAAACGCAAAACAATAATATTTGAGTGCATTTCAAATTAATTTTTATCGACTACAGCCTTGATTGTTTTCTGCATTTGCGCCATCATAGAAGATAGACCTTCTAAGGTAGGCTCCGGACTCGGCTCTGGTAGCTCAGTACTAATAAAAGCTTTCGCCTTCCACACTTCAATTATATCTCCTGCATCTACCCAATAAGGTTCGTATGTTTTATTATCAGAAACCAACTTCAGGCCCTTATCCTCTTTATATTTTTGTCCAATACGTTTATAAACAATCCCATCATTAGAAGACACAATCACATAGGTCTGTCCAGTCTTAATGTCGTGCCAATTTTCAACATACTCCGCGATAATCAACGAGCCTGATGGCAAAGGCAACATCGAGTCACCTTTGATTTCAAAAGCACGATAGGTCCCCTGATTAAACATAGGTAGGGAAAATTTAGGCAATTCCTTCACATACTCCGGATCACCATAGCCATTTAAATATCCAGCACTTGCTTTCACCGGCACCAATTCAATATTCTCGCGATCGTCCGCATCTACCGTCACACTCAATACACGAAGATTAGAAGCATTACTTTTCGGAGTAGGTTTCCACTTATCATCTATAACATCATTAGCCAATTCGTCCATCGACAACTCATAGAACTCAGCTATTTTTTTTAGCAATTCATATTTAGGCTCCGCCCTATCCTCTTCATACGCCCCTACGGAAGCACGTTTAATCTCCATTAAATCAGCAAATTGCTGTTGCGTAACCCCCTTTTTCTTTCTTAGATACTTCAGATTTGATGCGATGTTGGACATATAAATATTTTTAAAATAAATTTTTCAAATACTAATATTATTAGTAATATTGTGCCAATAAAATTAGTAAAACATATTTAAATAACCAAATATTTTAGCTAAAACAGGATTTAACATGAAAACATTCTACCTTTACATCAGCACAGACGCAAACAGAAGACACCTTCAGCCCGGCATCACAAATGATATTATTGGAATACAGCAGCAATTGCAGGACCCAACAAATGCAGGTATGTTCTCCTCAGCAGTATTAAATCGAATAGTATATATAGAATCATTTGCTTCAGAAAGAGAAGCAGAAAGAAGATATCAAGAACTATGCGGATTAGGACGTATGGTGCGTGAAAGACTGGTCCGCAGAAATAATCCCAATTGGTTAAGTCTAGGCCTGCCGTTGCCTGGACTTAACCCAACGAAAAAAGCCGTTGTTTTCGCATAACGCTAAACAACGGCCTTAACAACCTTACCCTCACTAATCTCTTTCAATCTTCAATCATAGCTTTGACTACCATCCTGGTGCAAAGTTTAATCCAAACGTTCCAAATTTAGAACGGGTCGGATTATTCAGCTGAATAGCATAGTAAGGCTCTAATATCATCGCCCCGAATAAATTCACGCGAAGGGAAACCCCAGCGCTGAATACCGGCATACGCACAGCAGGGTCATAATAATATTCACCGGATGCAGGATCTTGAAGCCTATCTTCATCCGTTTTTGTCCATTTAATCGTACTGCCATTTTTCCATGCTAAACCTCCATCAATAAAGAAGTTCAAATCAGAGAACAACAAGCCTGAAGGAAGCACCGCTAGCTTTTCCGGCCCTGTGAATGGAAGTCTTAATTCGAGGTTACCCACCACCATCTTGGATCCAGAAAGGTCATTAAAAGAAACCATACTGCTCGGACCGAAACTACTGCTTTCAAAACCACGAATTAGATAAGGATAGCCAATATAGATATTATACAATTGATCCGCTCCATCACCTACGCGCATGTAGGAATACACACGTGCCGCCAACGTAAATGGCTTCATGCGATGGTATTTTCTTAAGTCAATATTGATCGCTGTAAAATTGAACGTTCCAAAGTATTGCTCCGCTCCTAAGCGATAACGGAACCCTTGTAATGGCGCCGCAATCCCAAATACGGCATTATCTCCTACAAATCCAGCATTCACTTGGAAGAGATTAAAAGGATCCAATCGAGCGCCTAAAAGCTGACTTGCTTCATCCGTAGGAACACGCTCTCTGTCCGCGTAGTAAAAATTTCCCAAAGTTTGATAATAGCGATCAACGCGATAAGAATTATAAGAAGCGGCAGCGCCAGTTTCAAAACGATGATGTTTATTGAATGGATAAGCAACAAACCCATCCACCTGAGTCTGGAATGACCGAACTAAATATTGATCAAGCACGGGCTCTTCAGTGCCGCGTCCAATATCACGGAAATCATACTGATAAAATCCAAAACGATAAGGGATATGCGAGATCGAACCACCCCAATTCCAACGCGAGCGCTGGTTGATATAAGCGACCTGACCACCGAAGTCGTAAATCTCACCATTGATATTCAATGCCGCAAAAATCTGGTTATAACCAAGAATATCGGAGAACATCCCCTGAACCCCCGAAGCAATACCCGCACCATAGCGCGAGCCCACAGACATCCCCACACCACTATTTGCCAGATAATCCAACTTGAATTTCGGCTTGTATGGGATATTATTAATCTGCGAATCAGAAATCCGACTATATGCGTTAAAATTCTCTAGGTTCGTATTCACCACATTAACGCCACGTGCTTGAAGCGGCGGCAACATCGCAGCTTCGAAATCTACAGCACCTGCACTAACAGGCTGCGCTTCGAACTCTGTTGCTTTAGCCTTATAAACACTATAAGCGTTGTTTTTAAAATATGAGTAAACAATATCATCATTCGCAGAAATACTCATCGCTGGCGAATATTCTGTAATCCCTGAAATCCCAGTAAAGAAATCCGTCATTCGAGCGACTTGTTGCGTCTCAAAAGTATAACGATACATATTTCTATAGCCATCACTATTAGACAGGAAATAGATATCCTTTCCGTCGGATGAGAAATGCGGATTCAAATTGTTCGCCCCAGGGAAAACATCCAGATTCGTAATCTTTTTTGTTGCCACTTCTACAAACGCCAAGTTCATCGGTATATCTACCGTGCGTGAGTCCGAACTTAAAGCAACACGGTCTGTACTGAATACGATATATTTTCCGTCACGCGAAAAACTAGGTTGAAAGTCTGAGAATCGATCATCCATCAATTGATCCACGACCTTTGTCTGCAAATTATATACGTAAATATCAGAATGTCCGTTGGATAGGCCCGAGAAAGCAACATGTACGCCATCAGGCGCCCATGTGATATTCGTGAATTCCGAAATCTCCCCCATTGCTTCGACCGAAAGGGTCTTCCCGGTCTCCACATCGACAACCATCAATTTATTCTTACCCTCACTAAATACCGAGAAAGCAAACTTCTTGCTATCCGGCGAGAACGTACCGGCGGATTCTAAGAAACTAAATTCATCAATATCCTTATTGGTGAGTCGACTGCCGAGCTTTCGAACAATCTTCCCCGTCTGCGCATCCGCTAAAAACAAGTCAATACTAAATAAATCCAACTCCGATAAGAAAGCCACATATTTGCCATCTGGCGATATTGCAGGAGAAACGTTCATTCGCCCCGCATTTTTAGTCGTCAATAAGGCTTGACCAATAGGTCTTGATGTTGTGTCCTTACCTGAATTGCGGTAAGTATTCTCCATGCTGTTTTTCCAAAGCGTGGACATGGTCTGCGCGTCGTATCCAAAAACGCGACGAATACCATGCTCATAGCCATACTTTGCCGTTTCTATAAACAAAGGCATGATAACGGTATCTCCGTAGGTCGACCCGATATAGGACCAAAAAGCCTGACCATAACGATACGGAAAATAACGATTCATCTGTTGCGTCATCTGCCCCAAAGAAGGCAGGTCGTTTCTAGCATAGGCATCCCGCATCCACATCGATGTAAAAGCATCTTTCTTTCCAATAGAAAAATACTCCGCCATACCTTCAACCATCCATAAAGGAATGTTTGCTACATTCTCTAAGCGCGTGGAATCACCCCCCTCGATGAGCACCCGATACTGAAACGCATGCACCATCTCGTGGCCCAAAACGTGGCGCGTCTGCTGATTGATTTGCATAATCGGCATGACAACACGTTGTTTGAACGCTTCCGTAACACCACCAGTTCCTACACTGATCTCCCCGCTAATAGCAGTGGTCTGTTGAAATTCCGGATGATTATTATAGAATATGATTGGGTTCTTTCTAAAGAAAGTATCTTGGAATACCTGTTGATGCAACTCATACCATACTTCACTTTCCTTGGCCAACCAATTCATCATCGAATCGTTCTTCAAGTAATAGTATAAGTTAAAGTGCGGTGTTTCATACACCTTGAAATCCAATTTCTTATAGCGCATTTTGTTCTGCCCAAAATATTGCGCATTCACCATCTGGGGAAACATTCCTAAAAACAGTAAAAAGCATATTGCAGCAGCAAATAGCTTAGATAAGCGTGTTTGGTTAAATTTCATAAACTAAGAATCAGTATATAAAAGTAAGTATTTCAGCCAGTATTTTCAATTACTCTTGTCCTTCCTCTTCTCCCTGAATCTCCTGCAGAATTTCCGGCAATGTCAATGCGGGCACTTCCGTTTCCCCTTCTACTGCGCCAGAATCTGGAGTGTCGCGTGTCGAACGAACTCGAGGACCCGGACAATTATAAGTCTTTTTAATCTCTACGGTAGGTTCCGGAAATTTCCCGGTCGTAACGCCCAATTCAGGACGCTTATATAGTTCTTCCATGTAGACCGCAAAAATCGGCAAAGCAGTTTTCGACCCCTCGCCGGTTGCCGAACTTTTAAAGTGTATGCTCTGCTCATCACAGCCCACCCAAACACCAGTCACCAAGTCCTTCGTCACGCCCATATACCAGCCATCCACATAATCAGAAGAAGTTCCCGTCTTCCCACCTATCTCATTCTCATTGTCAAATAAATCCCATTCCCACAGTGCTTGCGAAGTACCGCCAGACTCTTCAATCGTACCACGAAGCATATAGCCCATTAACCATGCATTCTCCGGGCTAATAACTTGCTTCTGTTCGGATTTAAACTCAGCCAATACCTTCCCATCTTTATCTTCAATACGCTTCACCAAAATAGGCTCGGTCTTCTTCCCTGCATTCATAAATGTGCTATAGGCACGAACCATTTCAAAAACAGAAACCTCATTAGACCCTAAGCCTACCGAAGGAACAGATTCTAATTTGCTGTCAATTCCACAGGTATGCGCCATCTTCACAACATTATCCCAGCCCACTTCTTCCGTTATTTGAGCCGTTACTGAATTTAATGAACGAGCTAAGGCATGTCTTAGCGACAGTTCACTATAAGAAAAATTCCAATCTGCATTTTTAGGCTCCCAAATCTCATGTTCACCCTTATTGTTAACAAATTCGATTTTAACTGGTTTGTCGGAATATTTATCACAAGGAGTTTTTCCAGCTTCTAATGCCGTCACATACGCAAACGGCTTAAATGTCGATCCCGGTTGACGTTTGGCTTGGTTGACATGATCAAATTTGTAATAATCATGGTTGATACCCCCTACCCAAACTTTGATCTCGCCAGAATACGGATTCATCGACATCATCCCTGTATTCAACATCGAAATATAGTGCTTCAAGGAATCCATCGAGGAGTATTCTACCTTTTCCATACCGTCCCAGGTAAATACCTCCATCTCCTTTTTCCTGTTCAGCTCCTCAAAAACCTTCGCCTCATCATTATACTTTTCTTTCAGATAAGCGTAAGCGGGCAACTTGCGCGCTTGGTCTTCTAAGAAATTCGGAATTACATTTCCTTCTTTATCGCGCCATGGCTCCTGTCCGGACCAAACATTATCTAGTCGTCGTTGCAATTCCTTCATTTTTAAGGCGACAGCATCTTCCGCAATCTTTTGCATGCGCGAATCGATCGTTGTATAAATCTTCAATCCCGAAGTGTAGATGTCAACCTCATTCTCCTCAGCCCACTTTTCTAACCATTTCTCCACCGCTGTGCGCAAGTATGAGTCATTTGAGTTTCGAACCTCTTGATTGTTCAAATTCAAGCCCAGAGAATCCTGCGATAAGGTTTTTACTTCCTCGGGCTTTAAATACCCCTCTTTCTGCATTTGCCCCAATACAACATTGCGGCGACTTAAAGCATTCTTAGGATTACGAATCGGATTATATAGGGTTGTACCCTTCAACATACCGATAAGTACGGCAGCTTCGTTCACAGAGATCTCCGATGGCAACTTATCGAAATAGCGTACAGAAGCAGATTTAATTCCGTAGGCATTATTGCTAAATGATACCGTGTTCAGATACATCGTAATGATCTCTTGTTTACTGTACTTATTTTCCAATTTGAATGCCGTCATCCATTCTTTGTACTTCGTCACAATAATTCCCACGCCGGGAATTTTGCCTAGCAGGCCTTGTGAATCTTTGTAACGAGTTCTGTATAGGTTTTTCGCTAACTGCTGTGTGATGGTACTCGCCCCCCTATCGCTTCCACCTACCGTAGACAAAACCCCTGCAAATAGACCAATGACGTCGACGCCATTGTGCTTATAAAAACGGACATCTTCTGTCGCGATTAATGCGTTAATGATATTGGGAGATATACTATCGAAAGGAACCGGATCACGATCTTGTTTGTAATAACGACCGATGAGCACGGAGTCTGCGGTATATAATTCAGAGGAAACGTTTAGGCTGGGCAACAAAATCTCTTTCTTCGTGGGAGATGCTCCAAACAGGCCTAGAAAGTTGATTTGTACCGCGCAAGTAAATAAAATAACGAAATAGATAATTATCAGTGCGATACGCAAGAATTTGTTTTTAACCCGTCTAAACATGAGGTAAATATGAACAAAACTTTGGAAAAAACTGTATTAAAACGCTTAAAAATGTACTTAGGTTTAAAAATTAACGAATTTTAACAGTTCGCTTTTTGAAGCACATTTCTCCTTGTGAATGAACAAGTATTGCCGCAAAAATTATACCTAAATCCAATTCCCTAAAATAATATATTGATCTTCATTAAATAATAATCGCTATTTTTACCATGATTTATAATCGGGGACATGTTAAAACAAACGTTACAGCAGAAATTATTACAAAAATTATCGCCTCAGCAGATTCAATTCATTAAACTTCTTCAAGTACCAACGGTATCGCTTGATGCCCGTATTAAAGAAGAATTGGAAGAAAATCCTGCGCTAGAAGACGGCAGTTTGGCCAATATGAATGAGCCTGTCGAGGAATATCCTGACAAGGATCCTGACGATGATTTTAACGCAGAAGAAAGCAACTACGAAGATGAATTTTCTGTAGATGAATATATCCAAGAAGATGATTATAAGGATTATGGTGGTGGTTATGATTCGGATGATGATGACAACAAGAAGGAAATACCCATCGCTATCCAAGATTCATTCTTCGAGAACTTACAAAATCAGCTTGATTTGTTAGCTCTTTCCAATAAAGATTATTTAATCGGCCAACAGATTATCGGCAGTTTGGATGACGACGGATATTTGCGTCGCCCCATCCCCTCATTAATTGACGATTTAGCATTCTCGCAGAACGTTATCGTTGAAGAGAAGGATGTGGAAGAAATGTTGCGCATTATTCAGGAATTTGACCCTGCGGGTATTGGAGCACGAAGCTTACAAGAGTGTCTAGCGATACAATTGCGCAAAAAGGATCAAGAGAACCCGATTATCCAAAAGGCTATGCAGGTGGTTGAAAACTACCTCGAAGAGTTTACAAAGAAGCATTACGATAAAATCGAAAAACAATTGGGTGTCAACTCCGAAGAGCTTCGAGATATCGTCAATGAAATCCTTAAACTAAACCCAAAACCAGGTGATTCAGGAGCTGCAGCAGGAAAACAGCTTCACATTATCCCCGACTTCCATATCAGCAATAATGATGGTGTGCTGCACCTGACACTTAATGGCAGAAATGCACCCGAGCTGCGTGTATCCCGCTCTTATCAGGAAATGTTTGAACATTATGAGAAAGCGGAAAAGAACGATAAGAAGATGCGCGAAGCGGTACAGTTTGTAAAACAAAAACTCGACTCCGCAAAATGGTTTATCGACGCTATCAAACAACGGCAGCAGACACTCCTAAAAACCATGAACGCCATCATGGAATATCAATATGAGTATTTCTTAACTGGAGACGACCGTATGCTTAAGCCTATGATTCTGAAAGACATAGCAGACCGCATTGAAATGGATATTTCAACTGTATCCCGCGTTGCAAACTCCAAATACGTACAAACAGAATTCGGAACCTTCCTTCTTAAATCTTTCTTCTCCGAGGCTATCCAAACAGAGTCTGGCGAGGAAGTATCGAACAAGGAAGTGAAGAAAATCCTTGAAGAGTGCATTGCCAACGAAGACAAAAGAAAACCGCTTGCCGACGAGAAACTTACCGAAATCTTGAAAGAAAAAGGATATTCCATCGCTCGTAGAACAGTCGCGAAATACCGCGAAGCAATGAATATCCCGGTAGCAAGGTTGAGGAAGGAATTGTAAGATAGATATTAGATTTTAGACATTAGATATTAGAGCAAGGCGCCGATAAGGCGCCTTGCTTTTTGATCTTTTGTTTTTGAAGAGATAGGAGATATTTTCTTCAATTGATTTGAAGGGAAGGAAAGTTTGTCTTGGATTAGAAGAAGGAAGGTGAGTTAGTTCTGAACCAGGAAAGGAAGGATACAAAGATTCGCAGGATCCTGGCCATCCTTACATCCTTTTTTTCCTGGTTCAAGACAACATTTCCAACAAACACGACATCAGCCCCTATCCTGTCCATCATTTTATCATTTTTTTCCTGGTTCAAGACAACATTGTCAACAAAGCCAACAACACCAGCTCACCCCTCCTTTGGCTCAGACCCAATTCAAAACCCTTTCAAAACCCTTTATTAACCCAATCAAGACCGCTCGGAAAGGGTTATGATATGGTTATAAAAAGCTTTTGATTAGTAGCATATTGCTACTTGTCCTTACTCCTCCTATTTAACCACTTAAGAACTGCTTTAGAGGACTCTAAAAATAATTTTTCACAAAAATTTGGATTTCTAAAATAATATCTACTAAATTTGTAGAGTATTCAGAATTGCGATAGCAATACCAACCGAGTGAAGACACCGCGGTGGTAAAACAATACGGGTATCATACCAAAATAAACGCAGTTGCTTTATTTAACCCTTTCTGAATGCAATTATGGTTAAACCCTTTTAATTCTTAATTGTATGTCAAACACAAAACCTTTACAACAGCACCTTGTAGAACAATTTAACAACTACTCTACTCAAGAACTTGTCATTCTCAACAACGATATCGTCAAATCAAATTGGGGCAAAAGTAAATCTGTTTTCCGCTCTGCCCTATTATCGGCATTATCGAAAAGAGGAATCGATCTTTCCGAGATTATCTCGAAAGAAGATGGAATAACATTGATTCAGCGAGTAGCAGTGCGTTTGGAAGCCAATAGACTTATTGCTATTTAGGATAGTAGTTAGTATTTAGACCTGGGGCGGAATTAGATGTAGGAAATTAGGCATTAGACTAGTCTATGAACTAGGAAGGGAAGGATTTAAGAATTAACAGGATCGAATCTAAGCTCTATTGTCTGATATCTAGTGTTTAGTCTGAACCTTTGGTTTAGAAAG
>NZ_DKLH01000037.1:0-68512 GCF_002455685.1 Sphingobacterium sp. UBA6645 | reverse complement strand
GATGAAACCTCGGAATACATACACAAAATAATGAACGCAACAATCGATTATAATGAGATTTTTGCTGAAACCGAGGCTGCTAATATTTCCATCAAAATTCTTCACCACCCAAAGCCAGAATTTGGCGGAGACGGATTTAGCTATTCTGAAAATTGGATTTCAGGTGCTGCACAATTCGACATGACAACGGTATATTCTGATATCGACTGGTCGAAAATGATAAAGTTCGACGACGAAAACAAGTCGGGACTGTCAAAGTCACCAGTTAGATTTATAACCGTTGTTTTCCCTCAAAACTCATTGAAGTTCACCGGCTATATATCATTAGATGATGAGCATTTGGACGGATGGCTTAAAGATTACTCCAGAACAGGAAAAACCAAATCACATTATCGAATTACGATCCCATACCGGAACATTGAAGGGGAAGAAAAGAGATTACGAAATGTCATCATTCATTTGTCCAATTTAGCCAAAGAAGAGAAGGCTCGGGAAAAGGCTTCAGATCCTTTTAGAAATTAAGTTTGCAGCAAGGTTTAAAATCGCTTACTGATCGACACTTAGATTAGTTTTTGTTCCAGGGCTATCCGGACCAGCATAGCTGTATTTTTGGCATCCAATTTCAATAAGAGGTTCTTGCGGTAGCTCTTGATGGTCTCCGGACTCAGGAATATTCGATCCGCAATTTCGCCATTTGTCAAACCCTCTGCTACTAATTTTAAGATTTCGCTCTCACGTTGACTTAGCCAGAGTTGTCTTTCCTTGGGCTGCTTCATCAATACATCTACCTCATGGCATAGAAAAATGTTGCCGTTTGCAACGGCGTCTATACCCACCAATACCTCTTCTGTCATGGCATTCTTTACAAGATATCCAGAAGCTCCATTCTCCAGCATCTGCCGAACTACGCTATACTCATTGTGTGTAGTGAGAGCCATTATCTTAAGGTCTGAATACCGTTGTTTGAGCTCCTTACAGAAATCAACACCACTCATATCGGGCAAGCCTACATCAAGCAACAATAAGTCTGGCTTACAACTACCGATGGATGCTCTACAATCCGAAGCGGTATGCCAAAGACAAACAACTTTCGCGATGCCCGATCCTTCTATAAGCGTTTTTAGACCATCGGTCAGAACCTTATGGTCATCTACAATAGCAACTTTAATCATCTTTCCCCTCTTTATTTAGTTCCAATTCAACGTGCACTTCTGTGCCCTCGCTAGAGGAGTAAATATTCATTTTTCCTTGAAAAGCCTCCACACGTTGTCGAATATTCCGTAGCCCCATGCCTTCCTTTTCAGATTGCTGCTCAAAGCCCTTACCATCATCCTGCACGGTAAATGAAACGCGATCAGCTTCCTCAACTAATTGTACGTTGATATGAGAAGCATCGGCATGTTTCAATGCATTATTAACTAATTCATGGATACAGCGATAAATCATAATTTCCATTTTGCTCGGTAAGCGGACTTCATTTCCGAAATAATGAAAATCGCAGGATGGAATAGCAGCACAAAAGTCAGCGAGCGAAACTTTTACACCATATCGAAGTAAGGATTCAGGCATCATATGATGAGCTACCCGTCGAAGTTCCTGTATCGACTGGTCCAACATTCCTAACGCAGTTTGAAAGCGCGTTACATCCATCGCTTCCAACACCGCATCATCTTTTACTTGCGGTAGATTGAGCTTCACAGCGGAAAGCATCCCGCCTAACCCGTCATGAAGATCCTTTGCTAGGCGAGTTCGTTCGGCCGCTTCACCATCCAGTGTCGCCTGTACCGCTACTAGTTGTTTTTCCTGCTCTAAACGCCGATTTTCCTGTTCTGCAAGCTTCCGTTTGCTAACCGCCAATCTATAGCGAATAAATGCCAGCGCTAAAGCTATCAGTAAAGTAATAGCAATCGCCAGCCCTAACCAAATGTATAGTTGTTTCTGTTTTTCCAATGCTGTTATTTCTAGTTCCTTCTTTTCGGTTTCATATTTGATTTCTAGATCGGAAATCGAGCTCTGGTATTCTTCGGTTGCGAACTGCTGTATAGATTCGGTATAGTCATCGATGTATTTCTCCGCCTTTTCGATTTCTCCGAGGTGCATATTGTTTCGAATATGGTTGAGCAGGACATTGTGCTTTATATCCACGCTTGCGGAATCTTGTAAGGTCGCTTCAGCAGCCAGCTGATCACTCTCTCTATAATTGCCTTGATAGTAGCGTACATTCGAAAGGTTCACATAGAGTTGAGCAAGCAGATTTGGATAGTTTAAATCTTTTGCCAATCCCAGCCCTTTCTCTGTAAAGAGTGCCGCTTCGTTAAATTTCTTCGTTTCTTGATAGCATCGTCCCAAAACCGATAATGCAACGGCTTCGCTATATTTATTCCCTATTTGATGAAAGATATCAACTGCCTTTTTCGCATATTCTATTGCTTTAGGCATATCGGTTTCCTGGTAAATATTGGTCAATGCAATTGCGGCAGAACCAAGACTTTCTTGATCATTGTTCTTAATTGCCAAAGCCTCAGATTCTTTCAGATACTTCTCTGCTTGTTTGAAATTCCTAAGCTGCAGGTAGACGTGCGAAATATTTCCCAGAGCCATTCCTCTTCCTTGTTCGTGCCCCTCCTTTTCGAATAACTGCAATGCTTTAAGATATTCTTTAATGGCTTCCGGATGCCTGTCCTGCATTTTAAATATACTGCCCTTATTCATATGCGCGTTGGCTAAAGGCGTTAAACTGGGCAATTCCTGGGCTGGTTCGAAAGCGAGATCTTGATAATGATGCGCCGAGTCGTACTGGCTTAAGTAGAAATAAGACATCGCGGTATGGCTATATAAAATGGACAACCATTTTTTATTATCGAATCGCTTGGCAAGGTCGATTCCTTTCTTGCCATAAGCTATCCCTCTGGCTGCATCTTGTTCCCAAAGACTGTACACCAGCGCGTCGTAAATCTCGAGTTGCTTATCAAGAGAGATATCCTCCTTTGCCAGTTCACGCTTCAGTGAATCTACAATCGCTTGTTGACCAAAAGTAGCCTTGGGTATGAACAGCAGTATAAGACCGAGCTTAACTATAAAAGGTTGCAGTAAACCTCTAAGTAAAAGTTTCCAATTCATAACGGTTTTCTATTAGGTTTATACTGAAACAAAGATAGTTATAAGCTGCTGGGATAAAAACCCCCTTTTGGGGGTAACGCAGGAAATCTGGATGATCTAATTTTGATCTGTTGAACAATTCCTGATATCAGCGCCCCTATTATCAGGTTTGATCAAGGTATAAACCTTAAGATGAGAAAAATGAAAAAACAGATTAGAAAAGCGTTCATCGCGAGCATAACTGTATCACTTATCGCTCTCGTAACATCTGCATGCTCTAACGCAAAACATGTGGAACCGGAGAAAGAGACCACCTGGAAAACGGACATCTATATAGCTGGAAGCGAGCGGAATGGATATAAACATGTTGCGAAATTATGGAAGAATGGTGTGCCGCAGGTGCTGAGTGATGGGTCAAATGATACCATTGCTTACGCTGTTACGGCTTCTGGAAATGACGTATATGTTGTTGGAAGAGAGAACATGGGAACAGTCGGGACTGCAGTCGTTTGGAAGAACGGGGTTAGACAACGCCTCACGGATGGATCGAAACAGGCGCTAGCATTTGCCGTAACAGTAGACCAAAGTGATGTCTATGCAGTAGGAAAGGAATACAACGGCTCAAAGGATGTGGCCAAGGTATGGAAAAACGGTGTAGAAAAAAGTCTATCCGACGGTAAAAACTTTGCCTATGCCTATGGGGTCACTGTTGCGGAAGGGAATGTGTATGTCGTTGGTGAAGAATACAATGGAAAAAAATATGTAGCCAAATTATGTAATAATTCCGCAAGTGCCTACTCAGTTGCTGTTTACAAGGGGCAGGTCTATGTTGCAGGTGATGAATTTATCGGCAATATACGGGTAGCAACCATTTGGAAAGATGGAGATGCTCAACGATTAGCGGATAAAACATCTTCCTATGCCTCTTGCATTCACGTATGCGAACAGGGAGTATTCGTCGCTGGTGGACAGACCAATGGTAATAAAATGCTTGCCAAACTATGGAAAGATGGGATGCCACATATTTTGACGGATGGTGCAAACGATGGCTACGCTAATGCCGTCGCATTGTCGGGTGGAGAGGTCCTTGTTGTGGGCTATGAGGATCGAGAAAATAGTAATGGTTCTGAAACTGAAGTCGCCAAACTATGGACGAATGGAGTTGCAAAAGATCTTCCGGGAACGGCGAATTCTATCTTCATCGTCAAATCTGAAATATAAACGCTGTCTCATTACAGTTAGAAACAAATAGAGTATTGATTATAAAATTAGATCAACATGAGAAAAACAATCTGGGTATGCATGTCCCTTACAGTTCTTACTTGCTGCGACAAAGCAGATGGGGAACAAGGCACACCTGAACAGGAGGAAGGGTATGCCACAGGCAAAGTGACGGACTCAAAAGGTTTGCCCATTTCGAATGCTAGAGTGGTATTAGATAATACCGTTTTATATGCTTCTTATATCCACGGTAACACCGATAAATTTGGAACATATCGTATAAAAGCGCTGCCGGGCTCTTGGAGAACCTTTGCCTATGTGGATAAGATTTACAATGGTCAGGTTTATTCTATGGAACTTTTCCCTGATGGAATAGATGCCTTCAACGAAGAGGGCGCGGTGCGAAACTTTACCTGGAAATTGGAAGGCGATATGCCTTGGGAAGCGGAAGCATATTATGGCGGAACTGTGCTATTATCGACAGACTATGGTTTTTATGAAGATGAAAAAGATATAGAAATAACGCTAACCCCACTAGGACCACAGATTGATGGATCGACGGGAAAGACGCTGCTCCTGAAATATGGGGAAAAGAAATGGACACATCGCAACGAACTTTGGGATATTCCGATTGGCAGATACAAGGTTACCGCCAAACTAAAGAAAGAGGGAAAAGTAATTCCACTAAAGATCGAGGATTGGTATAAACGAGGAGGACTAGTCTCGGAATTTCAGCTGGATTTTATTCCAAAACCGGGAAATGGAGTCAATAACTCCGC
Source organism: Sphingobacterium sp. UBA6645 (assembly GCF_002455685.1). Classification (NCBI taxonomy): domain Bacteria; kingdom Pseudomonadati; phylum Bacteroidota; class Sphingobacteriia; order Sphingobacteriales; family Sphingobacteriaceae; genus Sphingobacterium; species Sphingobacterium sp. UBA6645. The sequence continues at coordinate 63,413 of NZ_DKLH01000037.1, read as the reverse complement.
CTCGATCGTCATCGGTTATTAACAATAAGAATATCAACTAAATTAAATATAAGATGAAAAAAGCAATCATTAAAACAATAGGACTTTTATTGATGACAGTAGCCATATACTCCTGTTCAAAAAGCGAAGACTGCGATCCTGAAGATGAAGATAGTCCGTGCTATTCCGGGATAATAAAGGGTAGCTCCTTGCTATTGATCGAGGAGAAAGTGAACGGAGCAACAGAACTTACTTTTACTTATAATGACGATAATCGTGTAGCAACCTATCGCATACACCCCAAAGACGGAAGTGGAATGCATGTCGCCAATTTTACATATAATGACAAAGGCTATTTGACCAATGTGGCGCATAGCGAGGGTGGAAAAGAGCTTTATCGTGAAACCTATACTTATGGATCAAACGAACGACCGATCTCTGGTGTATGGACCTATCCACATGCGGTAGTAAGCGTCAGTTTTGAATATAGGGACAATATGGTAATCGAACGCACAAGCTATAAGGATGGTGAAGGTCAATCCACGAATAAATACACCTTCGACAATAAAGGAGTAAATATCCTCAAAACAGAAATTAATGTAGCTGGAGTCCTGCTGAGCACAATTGAATACAGCGATTACGATGACAAACACTATCGAATGACATCATATCCATGGAAATGGAAAACATTTTCCACTAATAACGCAAGAAGTCAAAAATTAACGGGCGCAGGCGGAGTGTCCCTCGATCATATTTGGAAATACTCCTACAACGAATCGAACTATCCTATCAAAGCCGAATTGTATGATAGAGCGACAAATAAGTTAGTTGAAACCAGAGAATACATCTATAAAGAAGCCAATTGAAGGTGAAAATATTAGGTTGTATTTCGAAATTCAAAATTTGTTAAGAAACATGGAGGAGCGTATTTTTACGATTGCCTTCGCCGGCAATTCGAACTAAGACGATAATCAAAAATGCTCAGCTATCGCTGAGCATTTTTACTATTGCGATTATTGAATACTGAAATTCGCATATTGTCCGGCTTTTTCCTTCGCTAATTTTATCGTTTTCGCTTCTTGGGTTTTATGTTGGGCCAGGAGCGCTTTATATAGCCCCTCTAGTGCCCAAATGTTGTTTTCCCATATTTGCAGATCTTCCCTAAATACCTGTTCTGCTTCATTGAATTTTTTATCGTTCAATAGTGCATCGCCGAGGTAATGGCGAACCCAGAAAAACCAATCGGGCGGCTCGTTATAGTTTAAGTTATCTTCGGTCGCAACTGCTTCTTTAAATAGGGTTAGCGCTCTTTGTTGCTTCTGTTGTTTTCTATCCAGACTAGCCTGTAGCACTTTTTTTTGCAATTTGCACCAGGTCGGCAGTCGTATTGATATCCCAAATGGTGACCTGTTGCAGGCTGCTATCGGCTGCCAGGTTTATTAATTTATTCAACTCCAGCTGTGCCTTTTTATTTTCGTTTTTACCCAGAAAAGCCATGCCGCGGGCATAAAGCCAAATTGCGCGAGGGTATATTAATTCTTGGGCGGGCGCAGATAGGCTAATGATACGGTCCAACAAATTGAATTTGATGCCCACGTAATAAGGTATGCTGTAATAATGCTGTAGAGTTCCCCAGCCGGGTTGGTTCATCAAGTCTTTGGCGGTATGCTGCTGCACAGCCAATGCGGCTTGCCAGGCCAGTTGCGCATTTCCTTCCAAAGTTGCTGTTGCGGCCAGGAAATGATGGTTATGCGGGTAATAAGCTAAGGGATACATACCTAGGGCATGGCAGGCTGTGGTATAGATACTATGGGCAGTGATGGCTCTAAGATTAGACAGGGTGCCTAAATGATAATCGCCGGTGTGGATGTAGATATGGGAGGGCATATGCAATAGGTGACCTGCTCCCATTACCAAGCTATCTAATACCAGTGCACTGGCTAATGCTTTCTCCGGTTGATTAGATGCTTCGATGGCATGGATGTAGAAATGATGCGCTCCCGCATGTTTTGGATGCTGTTGAACGAGTTTTTCCAAGAGATCGACAATTTCCGCTGTCCAGGGCTGCGGTCTTTTCGAATCCTTGAGGTAAAGATCCCAAGGATGAAGTATCATGAGAGCTTCAGCGTAAAGAGCTCCGATATCGGCATCGTCAGGGAACTGCTGGTAAGCCTTTCTCATCGCCTTAGCATAGGCCAAATCAAGTGCTGAACGATCTTCTGGCGGCTCGGCGGTATATCGCTTTGCCAAGGTAGATATTAAGACCTGTTCTTTTGTGCTAGCCAGATGGGCGTGTTGCTGGGCTGCTAAAATAGCCTGATAGGCTCTTTGGTAATTGTCGTCTTCCATACCGCCGTTGTAATTAGGGCTTAGGGCGTAAGAGAATCCCCAATAGGCCATCGCGCAAGTGAAGTCCAAACGGATAGCTTGAAAGAAGGAACGCGCCGCTTCAGCATGGTTAAATCCATAGGTCAGCGTCATGCCGTAGTTAAAAGAGCCCTGAGCCTCGGGATGGCTACTTGTGATGGAGAACTGTACACCTTCTAAACCCGGAAGCTTGGGAGCTTTTTGATTTAAACGGTACCATTCCTTATCGTCGGTTTTTGTAGGCGCGCAAGATGGCGCTATTCCTGCTGTTGACTGATTTGTGCGCGGTGCAGGATGACACCCGCAAAGGATCGTCGATATCCAAAATAGAACTATGGGTTTCATTATCATTTAGGATTAAATAAGCCGAAATAAAATGAGGGAAGTGAGGTTGAGGCAGTTAATAAATAGGAATCTGCTTGGAATTAGCGTAATACCCTATAAGGCAGCTGTTATAACAAAAGCAGGGAAAAGAAAATTGATATCATTATTTTTATCCCTTACGTGGGAATGCTAATTTCTATAAGTTTGGCATAAACAGTATGTTTTGACAAAGCTATATCTACTTTAGGATGTATTGTTTGAGATTGTATGTTGATATTTCCCACGTTCTCCAAACCGCCACACTTTATGCGCTGTTTTGACATACTTTTTAGCTGCAAGTGCTATAAGATAATGCAGTAACTTTTATTAATATTATTTAATTGTGAAATTAATTGTTTTTGACTTGAAGCTGTCTTTTCTTAATGGATGATCTCTTCTAAGAATGCTTTCCAAAGAATAAAACCTCTATCATGATCGCCATAATCATGTATAATACGGCTAAAGTTTTGGGGAAGACTGTACTCTAAGAATCTTTGCCTACCTTTTTCCCGAATGATTTGCAGATCCTTATCTATCATCGCAACAGCGTCTTTCAAGACTATTTTATTTTTATCGATGTGCCAGATATAAGTTGCCTCCTCCGTATCTAGGGTTTCAAGGATAATGTGGTATCGGCTGTCTCCCGAGATTAGAAATACAAATGCAAAAGGGCTAAGCACGAACCTAATTTTCATAATGCTGCTCAGGTGTTGATCGGCTAAGAATTGAACTTGTCGAGAATGCTTGTATTTCCGTAGTTTAAGGATTTCAGATAGTAATTCTTCGGCATTTGCGTATACAGTCTCGCCATTTTGCAACTGGTCCGAAGTTAATATATTTTGTTTTGGCAAAGGTAGTTTGCCTAACAATCCCTTGTTCAGAAATTGGAATTTTACACCTTCTACAATTTCTTTATTTATTCGTTCTATATCGTAGGATGTAGCGATTTGTGCGACCAATTTTCCGTACTCAAATTCTGCGTTTAACTGAACGTTGATATTTTTAGATTTAAGTATCTTGATAAAATAAGGTTTTAGTACCTCAAACTCAGGCCTAATCTCTAAATTTTCGATTTGAAATTCCAGAACAGTATGCATCTCTTCTACTTTATAAATGAAGGCCACATGACCATAATGAAACGATAGATCCTCAATGGATAACTTGGCACTTTTTTCTAAAGTAAATAAGTGACCTATTTGAGGATGATAATCTATGGTTGGTTCATCAAAAAGCGTTGCCTGTTTCGCGATTTTACGATAATAGATGTTTCGTTTGAAAAACATTTTGTCTAGATAATCGATCTGTACATCCCGATAGTCATATATTGTCGGGTTGATCTCCGATCGCTGCACCCGACCGATGTATTGAATCAATTTCCCATGGAAAGCAAAGGGATACGCCAAAAGTAGGGTGCTGATATGTTGAATATCCGAACCCTCTCCAAAATATTGACCTGTCGTAATCAATACTTGAAAATTTCCTTCTGACAATGTTTTCCATTTCGCTTTCTTACTGCTATCTGAATCATCTCCGCTGAGCGTTATGGTTTCATAATTGGATTTTAGCAATAGATTGAGCGTCTCGATATGTTCTTTTCTTTCGGTAATTATAACCGCCTTTTTTCCTTGATTTAGCTCTGCGGATACATCGTCTACTATTAATCTGTTTCTTGTTGTATCATGAATTAAAATCTGGGAAAGTGTTTCGAAACTGTCGATTTTGGAATTATAGGGAACGTGGAGTTCGGTATTTCGGAGGATGATAATTGCCCTTTTGTAATCTTCAATTTCCTCTGGTCGGATTTCCGTAATGATATCACCGAGATAAGTAAAGATCAATTTATCATCATTATATTTCCGAAAAGGAGTCGCTGTGAGACCGTAGCAATAAACACTGTTTAGCTTTCCGACGGTGGTACGGTAAGATTCCGCCGGAATATGATGACACTCGTCGATCAAAATTGTGCCGAATTTGTCCTGAATTGCTTCAATATATTTTGGAAGACTTTGTATCGTTGCAACGGTTATTTTATCAGCACCCAATTTTGCTTTTCCTTGGCATATCCCAATTTCTTTCTTCGGTATCCCTAGGAATGACTCTATACGCTCCACCCATTGATCCAATAATTGCTTACGATGCACGACAATAAGTGCAGGTTGTTGTTTCTCTGCAATAATTTTCAAGCCAATAATAGTTTTTCCTGTTCCTGGCGGTGCGACGATTACTCCAAAATCCTTTTTTTCTACTGCGGCGATAGCATTGATCTGATGCTTTCGTAACGCGGCATTAAAAGAAAATTGGATTGTCGGGAGTTCACGTCTATTATCAACAAAGTCATGTGTTACCTGTGATTCTCTACAGAAACGCAGCAATTTCCCGATAAACCCTCTTGGGATAAGGACTTCATTTTCGATTTCATCGATTAATTTAAAGAACCTAGGTGTTTCAAAAGTACTTCTCCCTGACTTTTTCTTGATGATAAAGGCTGAATTAGCAAAATTAAGTTGCTCCTTCAAAAAATTGATGAGTACAAATGGTATAGCGTGACTATTTATACGGATCGAATTGCTCAGGGCGATTTTAAGTTTTTCGTCATTAGCTGGAATATAATTATCTGCACTAATAGCTCTCGTATCGTTGCATAATTCCTCTAGCAAATTTAAACTTACTCTTTTTACTCCTTTTAGATATGCGATTTGATCAGGAAATGGGGTCATCGTTTTGGGATCGATAAAGGAACTGTTGCCATTCTGTACAGCAGTTAAAAATAAGGGCATTGCAATTAGATTTCCTAAACCTTTGCCAGACAGGTAATCTTGATTTGGAAATAAACGGTCAAAGCTGGAGCTTTTATCAAATGGCGAGAACGCACCACATCCTTCCAAGATATGCATAAATAACTTACGACTTTTGGCTGCTGGATATGGTCTCTCAAAGAAAATCCAGATATGTGCGCCGTTGCCGGAACGGGACCGTTCAAGGTAAGCAGGGATATTTTTGTCTGTACATGCTTCGAGAAATTTCAAAGCGTGTTGTTGCCAATCGGATTTGTCGAAATCTGCTACTAAAAACCAAGAAGTGTTATCTTGCAACAGTGGGTAAATTCCTATCTGCTGAAGTCCGTTAAGATGCTTAGTAATTTCTATGTCTGACAATGGGAGGTAGGTTTTGTGGGCATAGCTTTGAAAAGTACCGCCATTAGCTTTATGTAGTCGATAATGGTATGGATCATAGCTATAGTCCGGCATGTACCCGCTTTTATTTCCCTTCTCCCAACGTAAAGCAAATACGTCTTCGCGACCTTTAAAAAGATTGAGAAAATAGATTATATCGTCTTTTGTGAATTCCACTTGTTTTTATTTTGGTATTAAGATAATGAATTGGAATATACATCTTAAACTATCAGTAATCTGGTACGCTTAAGTTTATTTAAAGTGGCGATTGAGTTTAGTATTAAACGTTGTTTTTTGGATAATTGTTTCCTGTCTTTACCAATCGAGTTACGATAAGACCCAATTTAGGTCTAATCGTAACACAAAAGGTAATATGGCAGACAGCGTTTATATGTCAGAACATATTACTAAGTCCCAACTGGAGTTCTTGAAGTTGTTGGACGACTATGAAATTGAGTTGTTCAAATTCTCCGAAATTGAGCTGTTGCTAGAACAAAAGTTTGATAACTTAAGTGAAGTCTTAGAAAGTCTCGTTGATAAAGAGCTTCTTGTACGGATCGAGAAAGGCAAATTTCGTAGACAAAGTTTTAGATATGAATATGTCATAGGGACGTTCATCGTAGAAAATAGTGCCGTAGCATATTGGTCGGCGCTAAATTTACATGGGTTGACGGAACAATTTTCCAACACCGTTTTTATTCAGACGACTACTCAAAAGAACAACAAGTCAATCTTAGGCACTTCTTATAAATCCGTTAGGATAGCACCTAATAAAAGAACAGGAATTATACAAAATGGTTATGGAAACCTTCAGTATTCAATCACGGATGTGGAGAAAACAATAGTCGATTTCTTTGATCTACCTCAACATTCTGGGGGCTATGTGGAATTGATTCGAGCAGTTAGTCAAGCGAAAATGCAAGCCTCTAAATTAGTCGATTACTGTCAGGCTGTAAATAATATTGCGGTTACCAAACGAATTGGCTATTTGGTTAAGCTTCTCCAAATACCAAGCATGGAATCTTTTATAGATTTTGCCAAAATGCAGGTAAAAAATAAAAATAATTTGTTTGATCCCCAGGGGTTGGAAAAAGGTGAATTTGTCGCGGAATGTTCAATGAGACAAAACTCAGACAATCCGGGTTAGCGCCATTCTTGTTGACAGCATCGGCCTGCTCCTTCCGCCGGAGATACCAGGTGACATGAACTTTATTTTCTGCTAAAATTTTGACTAACGCCGTAGCCCAGCTACCGCCTCCTCTAAGACTTACTTTTTTACACAAACTGTGTGGATTTTTTCGTTTAAGAAGCCAATTTGAGCAGGGCTAAAGACCAAGAATTAGTACAAAGGTAGTCAAAATAAACGAAAAGGGCAAAGTTGGCCTGTGGGCGAGCAGGCAAACGGATTAAACTTATACCGTCATTTTTATCAGCCCCTTAGTCCGGCACACTTACTTTCATAGAGACAGTTTGTGATGATATTTGCCTGCTTCGCTTGTAAAAAATCCCGTCAAAATGGTCTATTCTTCGGCTTTTTTGCCCCGATCTGAAGTCTGAGGTTAAGACTGTTCGTATTTTTTGATTACATTTGTATAGCTATTTTTCCAAAGTGATGCTCTTATCACTGCATACCCAAGAAATCTCGGTTATAATCACGATAATTTGTTTTGTCTTTTATATAATCATTGTATAGGAGATCCCGGGATAAGAATTTCCGTTTTTTTATTTCGGAAAATCAACTGTTTGAAAGTACGATATGATAAAATTTAGAAGTATAAAAACCACACTCAACAAAGGCGTAACCGTTCCCAGTTTGATCTTCATTACAGGTATTTGTTTGCTGTCTGCCATTTATCCGAAATTGACAGAAAACCTGCTCAATACTGTTAAAGGTTTTATTTTTGTCAACTTGAACTATGTGTATGTCTGGTCGGTAACGATTTTCGTCCTGTTTTTGGTTTATTTGATGTTCAGTAAGTATGGTAATATCCGTTTGGGAAGAAACGACAGCAAGCCTGCCTATTCTTTCTTTTCATGGATCTCCATGCTGTTTGCCGCGGGGATGGGGATCGGATTGATGTATTTTAGCGTTGCCGAACCGATGCAACATTATTCCAATGAGGTATTTTCAGGAAATACCGCCATCCAGCGCGCTAAGGATGCACAGCTCTATACGTTTTTCCATTGGGGCATTCATGCGTGGGCGATTTACGGTATTGTGGGATTGTCTTTAGCTTATTTCGCTTATCGTTATCGTTTGCCACTTTCCTTGAGAAGCTGTTTTTATCCTTTGCTGAAAGATAAGATTAAAGGCACTTGGGGCAATACGATCGATATTTTTGCGCTTTGCAGTACGTTTTTCGGGATTACCACTACGTTGGGTTTTGGCGTAGTGCAGATCAACTCGGGGCTGGAAACATTGGGTGTCTTACCGGGGAGCAGCTTTATTTATCAGGTATTGATTGTAGGTGTATTGGTCTCGCTTTCCATTATTTCTGCCGTGAGCGGTGTGGACAAAGGCGTCCGGATATTGAGCAACATCAATATTGTGAGTGTTGTTGTGCTTTTGCTGTTTGTTTTGGTTCTTGGTCCTACCGTATATCTGATAGGTAGTTTTACGGAAGGCATCGGGACCTATATCAATAATTTCTTTAGCCTTACTTTTAACACGCACGTTTATGAAGCCGAAACGCAACCGTGGTTTTACGACTGGACGATATTGTATTGGGCTTGGTGGATTTCCTGGTCTCCTTATGTGGGGCTGTTCATCGCCAAGATTTCCAAAGGACGAACCATACGTGAGTTTATTGCGGCGGTCTTAATTATACCTACCCTGTTTAATTTCATATGGATGTCGGTCTTCGGGAACAGTGCGATCTGGTTTGATGTGAATATCGCAGACGGAGCTCTGAGCCAGCTTGCCAGCAACCCGGATGCACTGATGTTCCGCTTTTTGGAATATTTGCCTTTGACCGAGATCATCAGCTTTTTGGTCATTGCTATTATTATTATTTTCTTCGTGACTTCTGCCGACTCCGGAATGTTCGTCATGAACAGCATTGCTACCAAAAATGCCCTGATTTCACCAAAATGGCAAACAATCGGTTGGGGAATTTTACTTGCTACGCTTGCCTTAATTTTGCTGAACGCGGGCGGACTGAACGCATTGCAGAGCATGACATTGATAACCGCTTTACCGTTCTCGGTTATTATGCTGTTATTTATCGTTAGTCTGGTCAAGGCCTTGGCGATCGACCAAAAATATTATGAACGTGATTTTTCAGCCACGACCATCCCATGGTCGGGAGAGTCCTGGAGACAACGATTGAAACAGATCGTTTCCTTTAATGATAAAAAATCCGTTAGCCGTTATATCGATACCACGGTAAAAGAAGCCTTGTATGAACTTCAACAGGAGTTTGCACAAAATAATATTGATGCAACGATCAATTCCTATGAGAAACCTCAAAGAATAGAGATCGAGATCAAGCATGATGTCGTTAATAACTTTGTCTATGGTGTAAAGAATGAGACAAGGGTGGTGTCCGACTATCTGCTCAATGAAGAGAATCTACCCGATGTGGATGACAGCCAGACCCACTTTCCCAAATCCTATTTTGGGGATGCCCGTGAGGGATATGATGTACAACTTTTTACAAAAAACGAGCTGATCTCTGACGTACTGAAACACTATGAAAGGTTTATCGAGATCATTGTGGAAAAAAGGAACGAAATGTTTATCAGCAGTAATGCCAACCGAAGATTAGAATGAACATGTACCACTATCTCATAGCTGTATGTTGCGCGAATAGGGTATCAACTCTTTGATTGTGTAACGGCATATATTCCTCCGATTACGAGTAAGGTAGCCAACACTTTTGATATTTGTTTAATTTTGTAGCACTAATAAATAAGTTAGGCATAATGCTACAAGCTATCGTGTAAACCTAGACTGAAAGAAAATGGACGACAATAACAATACTAAACGACTTTCACGACTAACTGCAATTTTGACAATTTTGCAAACGAAACGACTTTTGACAGCTTAGGAATTAGCGAATAAATTTTCAGTTAGTAACAGGACAATTTATAGAGATATAAAAGCATTAGAACAAGCAGGTGTTCCTATTTTGACCGAAGACGGAAAAAGGCTATTCGTTAATGGAAGGTTAGAGAATACCACCAGTATCATTTACCGAAAGCGAAGCCAATGCCTTAATTACAGCCGAACAACTCATTTTAAAATATAAAGACGCTTCATTTGTAAAAGAATATTCAGAAGCTATCAACAAAATAAAATCTGTTTTACGCGACAACACCAAGGACAAAGCAAACTTACTTTCCGACCGAACTGTATTTAGACAAAATGCAGAAAACGACAGAACAAGTAATTATCTAACAACATTATCGCTTCTGTGGGACTGAATGTCAATTCAACAGCGGTTATCACCGGTGCCATGTTGATTTCGCCATTGATGGGCCCGATCTTAGGGGCGGGTTTCGCCTTAGGGACATTTGATTTTCCGCTGTTAAAAAAATCCCTCAAAAATCTTTTGATCGCGACATTGATCAGCCTGGTGGTATCGTTCCTGTATTTCCTGCTAAGCCCGTTCAAAGACGCCCAATTCGAGCTACTGGCCCGCATATCGCCCAATATTTATGATGTGTTGATTGCTTTTTTCGGTGGACTGGTCGGTGTCATTGCGATTACATGGGTCAATAAGGGCAACCCTATCCCCGGGGTGGCCATCGCTACCGTTCTGATGCCTCCGCTCTGTACAGCCGGATATGGACTGGCGATAGGCAATATGTCCTTTTTTGCCGGCGCTATATATCTATACATCATCAATTGCGTTTTCATTTGTCTGTCTACCTTTGCTATCGTTAAATTTCTGCGATATCCCAAGGTTAATTATGTGGACAAATTGCGGGAAAAACGGATCGGGCAAAGCATTACCTTACTGACTATCATATTGATTGCTCCCAGCCTGTATTTTGCATACAACCTCTTGCAGGAAAAGAAATTCAGTGACCGTATCAAGCAATTTGTACAGCATGAATTTGCCGAAAAAGGCTATACTATCGTTTATGAAAAAACACAGTTCAATAAAAATCCGAAACGTTTGGAGCTGGCTTTCCTGACCAAAAAAATTCATCCTGTGGAAATCGAACAGCTCCAAAACTCATTGGCATCTTATGGTGTCGAAAATACAGAGCTCACTATCAAACAGGACAGCGTAGACCTCAGATCTGCAATATTGAGCGAAATAGACAAGCATACCGTCTCCGTTAATGAAAAAGATCTTACGATCCGTAGCCTGAACCAGCGCCTTTCCCGCTATGAGCTGGCAAATGTCCAGCTTCGTCATGATATGGCTATACTGTTCCCGCAGATAGCACATTATAGCATTGGTGTGCAACAGTATTACAATACCAGGGACAGCCTGGTCAATTACATAGCATTTGTCTATCAGGCTAAGGACGACTTTCCCGAACAGTAGGAACAGAAATTGAAAAAATGGCTGTCTGTTCAGTTTCCCAATGACAGCCTTGCCATCGTGCCGACCGGCGCAGAAAGCAAACTATAAAAAAGATTTGATATGGTCATTATATCCGTAAATAGCTAATATATCGCCCTGTTCCAGTACGGTATCCGGTCTAGGTATCCGGTGGAGTATCGTCGTAACCATACTTTTCCCAAAGGTTGTTTTCTGCTCTTTGCTTTTTAAAATGGTCAATACCAATAGTTCGTATATTTCACGGAAACCGACTTCTTGTATACTTTTGCCCACATATTTATCCGGTACGACGGCTTCGACGATGCTGTAATTACTGTTCAGCTCGAATGAATCGACCAGCCCGGTAATGCAAAGCTTCTTTGACCAGCGTTCAGCAGATTCTTCCTCGGGGTGGGCAATCTCGGATATTCCCAGAGCGGTCAACACCTTTTCATGAAGCCTGTTGACCGCTCTGCTGATCAGGCGTTTGACCCCGGCTTCTTTACATAGGGCTGTCACCATGATATTGGCGCCTTCATCTTCTCCTATTGCCACTACGACTACATCCGTATTCTTCAGGGGCAAAGTATAGAAAGCGGCTTCCTCAGTAGCATCCAGGCAGATACAATGTGTTATTTTTTCCTTTAGGGCAGTTATCTTTTCCATGCGCTGATCCACACCAACGACTTCGTTGCCCTGCATCGTTAATTTCATGGCCAGAGAGGCGCCGAAATTACCCAAACCTATAATGATAAATTTGATAATGTTACGTTATTTATTAATAAACCGTTAGCTCTTCCTGCGCATAGCGGTAGTGCGTATATCTTGTTTTTTTGATAAAAGCAATGAGTACCGACAAAGTGGTTACACGGCCAATGAACATCAAAAAGATGATCCGGTCTTGAAAAATATTTCCCGTTGAATAGCACCGATTTTAACCAAAGTCTCCTATACGCATATGTCAGCACCGATGCTTGGTATCCGTTATCTGGGTATGTGGGTATTGGACAATATTACAGTGTCAGCTATGGAAATGGTGGTGGCCCTAACAGTTTTATTAGGATTAGAAAAGAATCTGGAGGGATACCGCAATACTTCTATTCTATGCGTATTTACGCGGTAAAAGCCAATGCTACTATACATCTGTCAGGTACTAATCGAGGCATTATTGCTCCCGACGGTAAATTCTATGCTGATAAAACTTTGCGTAGCATGGGTGAAATAGATTTTCGTAGTGTATTAGGCATTACCGAGAATTAACAAGAGTTAGCCACTTCTTAGTGTCGAAAAGAAAAAAGCCGGTTGAGAAAAGTATGTCAACCGGCTATATTGTTATAGTACCTGTTACTTATTTAACTTATTCCATTCGTTGTCTCAATAAATGACGCAGATCATCTGATGCAGGAAGCTCGAAGACTTCCAGGTCAAAATATTTGATCGCCGCAAAGAGGTGGTCAAAGATATCGGACATGACATCCTCAAAAAATGCCCATTCCGTCCCCTTTGTAAACATGTATAGTTCCAACGGAAGTCCGTTTTCAGTGGGTTCCAGTTGACGGACCAGCAAGGTTAATCCTTGATGTATATTGGGGTTATGCAGGGCATAAGCTTTTATATACGCCCTGAACAGGCCTACGTTTGTCATTCTACGCCCGTTGACCAATACCTCTTCGTCAACATTGTGTTCATTGTTATATTTCTTGATTTCTTCTTCTCTTTGTGCGATATATGGAGCCAGAAGTGCAATTTTCCTCAGGTCTTCTATTTCGCTGTTATCCACATATCGGATGGTCGATATCTTGATATGGATAGCGCGCTTGATCCTTCGCCCACCACTTTCCTGCATTCCCCTGTAATTCTTAAAAGAATCACTTAACAAGGTGTAAGTAGGTATGGTCACAATCGTCTTGTCCCAGTTTTGTACCCTCACGTTATTGAGATTGATTTGTAGGACATCTCCGTCAACACCATATTTGGGCATTTCTATCCAGTCCCCGACACGTACGGAATCATTTGCAGAGACCTGTATGCTGGCCACAAAGCCGAGTATAGTATCTTTGAAGACTAACATCAAAATAGCGGACGCTGCACCCAGAGAGACGAGAAAAGACCATGGCGAATTGCCCGTAAGAATAGAAACGATCAGGGTGCCGACGACAAATATGAGGAATATCTGAAACACCTGAAGATAGCTGTCCAAAGGCTTGTCCACAAATGCCCTGGTAGATCGCAGGATATCCCGCGCAGTCTTTAAAACACTGTTCACCAGCCCGTAAACCGCAAATATAACCAGTATGCTCAAAAATTTATCGAGAGCCGTTACAAAAGAGGGAAACCCAACAAAAATCAACGGTAAGAATTGCCGTGAGACAGCGATGAGAATAAGACGGCTCAGGTGTACATGTACTTTGTTATCAAGCAGATAGTCGTCCCAGTTACTTTTCGTCTTTTTGATCAATCGCATAACGATCGAATTAAAAAAACTTTTCAAAAGAAAGTCAAGGAGCACCAACAGGATAAAGGCGACAATCAGAAGACCGGCCGAGGTAAGGATATGCGCAATTCTATCCTGTACGCCGGCAGTTTTTGCAAGTTCAAATGTCCATTGGTAAATTTGACTGGTTGTCTGTTCGGTAGTGTTAATAATGTTTGTTTTTCCCATATTAACAAACAAATGTACAAAAACTAAACTAAATGGGGCTAGATAGGCTTCTAATTGTTACACAGCCCCTATTTTATCTTTTGCTTTTCCCTTAGTGATCTGGTATAGCTGTTGCTCTTTATGGTTTCTTTTCGCCCATTTCTACTGCTATTTATTGCCAATTTGTGGGGGGATCGTCCTTAGCAGTACTAAACCTGTTCATCAATAATGCGACCATCGAATCTCCCGACACATTGGTCGCTGTCCAGAGCATATCCAATGGTCTATCGACGGCAAATAGCAGGGCGATACCGGCTGGATTGACTCCGATGGATTCCAGTACGATTACCAGCATCAGGATACCGGCTCCCGGCACGGCCGCAGCACCGATAGGGGCCAACGTTGCCGTTGCTATGACACTTAGCTGTTGCGCGGTGGTAAGGTCGTATCCCATGACCTGCGCAATAAAGATGGCGGCGACACCCTGATACAGACAGGTACCGTCCATGTTGATCGTGGCTCCTATGGGCAAAAAAAAGTTCAGCACATCTTTCCGTATATGCAGGTAGCGTAGCTGCACTCGAGCTGGTCGAAAACCACAACAGTTGGGCGGGCAAAATAGCCTTGAAAAATTTGACGGGGTTCATTTTGCCAAAAAAATAGACAAACATCGTGTATACTCCATATACCAGAACCAATAGCCCGAGTACAACGGTAAAAGCGAACATTGCCAAAGCTTTGAACATATCAAGGGAAGGTGCCTCTGCAATGAGCGTAACAATAAGAGCGAATACACCATATGGAGCGAACATCATCATGATATCGACAATCTTCAATGCGATGGCATTTCCGGTGTCCAGTACGTTTTTAAACGTCACTATCTGCTTAGCGGGCAACAATATCATCGCAATACCGACCAGCAGGCTAAAGAATATGAGCTGGAGCACATTACTGTTTGAGGTTGTCGCATGAAAAATGTTTTCCGGAACGATATCAATGAGTATCTGCAAGGCCCTCTGACTTCCTGTACTACAGTAACTTGGCCTACCTTTTGCTGTACTTTGCTCCAAACATTTGTAACATCTGCTCCCGGATAGCTTCAGTTATCAAGCTACCGGGCTTAATAAGGTTAACCAACGCCAAGCCTATAGTAACAGCGATAACCGTTGCTAGTATTTACACGGCCAACGGACGAAGCCCAAGCCGGAAAGCTGTGTTACATCTTTTAGATCAGAAACTCCTTTGATAAGAGATACAGTGATGAGCGGGATAGCGATCAATTTCAGGGAGAGACTTGCGGAGAAAGGGCTAAAGGTCTGCCATCAGCATATGTCTAAGATACTCCGCAATCCTTTCTATTGCGGCATGCTGGCGCACAATATGCTCGAGGGAAAGGTCGTAGAAGGCAACCAAGAGCAACTCGTCTCCAAAGAGGTCTTTCTAAAGGTAAACGGACTGCTCAAGGAGAATCCACAGGGGTACCGGATCAAAGTGAAAACTCGAAAATCCCACTGAAACGTTTCCTAACCTGTGACCATTGCGGGAAGCCCATGTGTGGCTATATCGTAAAGAAAAAGAACCTATCATTGCAAATGCAGTACAAAGGCCTGTAACAACAACAAAAGCGCACGGGCCCTTAATGACCTGTTTGCGCAGATACTACAGACTTTTAAGGTGGATGAGGCGAAAGATATGGTTAAAGCGATAAACAAGCAGGCAGCCGCCAAATTCAACCAAATGACAGCAGGAGATCGGGATGATTACCACAACCTGCAGGGACAACATACGGAGATACAGAAGAAGATAAATAGATTGGAGGAACGCTACATCGAGAAAGAAATAGGTGGAGAACTATACCACAAGTATCACGCAAAGTATAAAGAGGAAAAGGAAGAAATCGAGAAAAATCTGACGAAGCTCTCCCGACAAGTGTCGAACCTTGATGAGGGAGTTGGTACAGCCATTAAATTCACCCTTGAATTGCCTCTAAAGTGGGTTTCTGCCGACTATAACACCAGAAAACGCATACAATATCTACTCTTCCCCGAGGGTATCCGGTACAGCAAGAAAACAGACGAATGTTGAACCCCAAGAATAAACACGCTGTTTCCGTATATAGTTTATTATCAGCAAATTATAAGCAATAAAAAAGAGGCATACCAGAATTAGGACTGGATTATGCCTCTTTTGCAACGTTGGTAGCCCGTAGGGAAATAACACCTTCCGAGCATCAATCTTATTTTCAGTACTTTACAAACCTTTAAATTCCCTACTCACCGAATCACTCACTGGCTTGACATACGCTTTAGCTGCAATTGCTATTGCGCAAATATAATAAAAATCTGCTCGCAAATTGGAATACCTAGTTACTTTTTAAGTATCTATAGTGCCGTACATTATTAGTTCTTTGACCTGTTTCAGTTTTTTTGCAATTGCGGGTTCATCCCAATGTTTGAAAAAACACTGCTAACAGTTATAAAATGACAAGACAAGCTATGTTCTTTGAGTAAATATTATAGCAAATTTAGCCTATTACGAATTAAGCCTCTTTGTATTGTGCTATTAATAAGCGAAACAAGATAGAACATTTTTCTTCCCCCCTATTCCCTAGAAAATGAATCTAAAAAGCAAAAATATTAGGTACACATATACAAAAAATGAAAAGCATATCTTAGATTTGAAAACAGTGATCGGATCAATAGATGATTTCGTGCTGTATAAAAATCTATTAAAATTATAGACTTTAGTGTGAACGTTGTTATGATTTGCGGACGATTGAATGGTGATGAGCGGAAGCTATTGCCTGAGGTAAATTCAAATGAGCATGGTTAAGGAGATTAGTAATGTCGTTTTAAAACAAGTTGGCGATGGCGATGAGTCAGCGTTTAGAAGCTTGTTTGATACTTATCGTCCTAATATTTACACCACGGCATTGCGCGTGACTAACAATGAATGGATGGCTGAAGATATTGTGCAGGACACTTTTGTCAAAGTCTGGATTAACAGACATCTTCTCCCTTCTCTCGATAATTTTGAAGCTTGGCTTTATGTTCTGGCAAAGAATATTACCCTGAATATTATTAAAAAACAGGACAGCTATAAGGCTTATGCGCAAGAGGAGGCACGGGCTGCCTTAATACGTGTTTACCCCGAAGCAGACTATTTGGTGCAGGATAAAGAATTTCAGCGCATGTTGCAAGAAGCGGTTGATCGGTTACCTCCTAAACAGAGGGAAACCTATCGCTTGATCAGAGAGCAATACCTTAAGCGGGATGAAGCTGCGAATATACTTCATGTATCGCCTGAAACAGTTAAATGGAATTTGGATCAGGCTATGAAAAGCATCCGTGCTTATTGCCTTGCTAATATGAAAGAAATGCCATTTGTTGTGCTTCTTCACTTTTTCTTAAAATATTTTTAATTTTTTTTTAATCCTTACCCCCCAAAGTATTTTTTCAACTGTCATATTTATACATCGGCAATAAAATCAGCTTTGTGTTGCAAATCTGGTTTTTATTACTGTTGTTTTTTAGGATATTTTTAGTTGGCTCACTCCGCTAAACACGATACAGATGGATACTCCAAACGATAATAAATTACGATACCTATTAGACCGCTGTTTAAGCGGGCAGGAAACCGCGGAGGAACGTGCGGAGTTGGATGGCTATTTCGAAAGTAAACAATCGCAGGAGTTATTGGATGCCAAAATTTTGGATGCTTTTTATCAAGAAAAGAAATTAGTCGATATAGCACCAGAAAAACAAGAACAGATATTACAGGCGATATATGCTTTAGAGCAAATAGATCGGCCTATTCGAAAAATTAATTATTGGAAATGGGCAGGCGTCGCAGCCTTATTCTTGTTCATACTCATGCCATTCTTAATCGATAAAACTACAATTACGAAGCATGAATGGACTCTTACCGATACGGCGTCGAAACACGAAACCCAACAAAAGATCGTCGAAGGACCAGCGCATTCGGAGGATCTCCTTCCAGCCCAAGAGGAAGCTGTACTGGAAATGGCTGATGGTACTCGTATTGCTTTAGCGAATCTTGCCGCTGGTAAAACCTTCGAAAGAGAGGGCGTTACAATGGAAAGATCTATTGACGGAAGTTTAGTTTTGCGGTTTTTGTCCGATTTGAAGGGTAATCAGCGATTTGCAAACCATATTCATACGATAAGAACACCGCGCGGTGGGACGTATAAAGTGGTGCTTTCTGACGGTACTATTGTACATCTCAATGCGGATTCTAAGTTGAGCTTTCCGACTACATTTACGGCGGATGAGCGACGTGTTACATTTGAAGGTGAAGCCTACTTCGACGTAGCTAAAGACAAAAAACGGCAATTTATTGTTGTTAGCGGTTCGGGAAAGCAGCAGCAGGAACTTCGTGTATATGGAACAGCGTTTAATCTTTCGGCTTATCCAGAAGAGGAGAGCGTACGTACGACGTTGATCGAAGGAAGTGTGAAGGTTAAATCTGTATATGCTGGGGTGGAGTTGTTCTTGAAGCCGAACGAAGAAGCTTTGTTGGGCACGGGAGGTTTGACTAAAGATGTGGCTGATTTGGATGCAACACTCGCATGGAAAAATAATGTCTTCTATTTTGCGGACGAACCGATTGAAAAGGTAATGTCGCAGATCAGCCGCTGGTATGATGTAGATATACTGTATCAAGGTCCTGTTCCAACAGACAAATTCTGGGGGCAGATTTCCCGAAATAAGAAACTACCAGAACTATTGGAAATAGTAGAAAGGATGAGCAAGCTGAAATTTGATATCCGAGGAAAGGAGGTGTATATCTTGGATTAGACAGGATCAACCTAAACGTAGAAAACAACAGAAACTGAAATCATTAACTACTAACCTTGACTTCTTTCTGCTTCCTAAAAAGTAGAGGGTCTTAACAAAATCAATTTATGGGGACTTTTTATAAAAGGGTGCTGGCTGCATGCGCTTGGATATTGCTTTGTGCTAGCATACTGTGTCAACCCGTTTCGGCACAAAACCGAACCGTAACGATAGACAAAAAGAATATCACACTTAACGAATTTTTGACGGAAATCCGAAAGCAAACAGGTTATGATTTCGTATTCACTTCGTCTAAATTGGACTTCAACAAGAAGGTAAGTCCCAAATTTAAAGATGAGAATATCATCCAGGTGTTAAACCAATATTTCAACGTTAATACAGGGGTCATTTACGTGTTTAAAAATCAAACCATTGTCTTGATCGATGAAGAAAAAGCCGATTATATTGTCTTACAAGGACAGGTTCTTGACGCAGGTACTAAACAGCCCATGGCTGGTGTAACAGTCGGTATTGGCGAAAAAAATATTCAAACAAAAACCGATAATAAAGGGAATTTTAACATTAATGTACCGGAGTATGCGAAAGCTTTGGAGTTTAATTTCATTGGTTTCAAGAAGAAACTGATACCTATTACGGCTTCGGTAAAATACCAGGTTGAACTGGAGGAAAAAACGGAAGAGATTGAAGACGTGGTGGTGACGGGGATTTTTAATCGGAGTGCAGAAAGTTTTACCGGGGCTGCTCGTACAATCTCAGGGGAGGAACTGAAAAAGATTTCCGCGAATAATATTTTTACGGGGATTTCAGCTATTGAACCTTCATTCAGTATGATCGCTAATAATGAATTAGGTGGAAATATCAATCAGCTTCCAGAAATCCAACTGCGTGGCGAAAACTCTTTTCCTATTGTGAATGGAGAGCTTTCTTCAAATCCCAATCAGCCTCTTTTTATTTTAGATGGTTTTGCTGTAGAGTTGCAACGCGTTGTCGACCTGGATATGAATACAATTGCCAGTGTAACAATTTTAAAAGACGCTTCGGCAACAGCCATATATGGA
Source organism: Sphingobacterium sp. UBA6645 (assembly GCF_002455685.1). Taxonomy (NCBI): domain Bacteria; kingdom Pseudomonadati; phylum Bacteroidota; class Sphingobacteriia; order Sphingobacteriales; family Sphingobacteriaceae; genus Sphingobacterium; species Sphingobacterium sp. UBA6645. Next base: position 43,517 of record NZ_DKLH01000037.1, on the reverse strand, counting down.
TCTCGTGGTGCGAATGGCGTAATGGTTATCAATACTATAGCACCTAAACCGGGGAAAATTCAAGTCTCCATTAACAACGATTTCCGTTTGTCTGTGCCGGATCTCTCCGTGTACAATTATTTAAATGCTTATGAAAAATTAGACTTTGAAAATCGTGTTGGACTTTATGAAGGTTCGAATGGTCAAGCGACGTATTTTAACGAGTTATTATACAATTCTCGCTTGAAAAATGCGGCAAATGGTGTCAATACCGATTGGAAAAAGATCCCTACACAGTTAGGCGTTAACAATAGAACTTCCCTAAACCTGCAAGGTGGAGACGAACATATTCGTTTTGGCGTGTTGGCGACGGCTGATTTACAGCAAGGTGTGATGAAAGGTCAGGATAGGAAAAACTATTCGGGGCAATTTGATTTGACATACCTAGTGAACAAGATTCAATTTAAGAACTCGCTAAGAGTTATCCAGACAGTTTCTAACGAATCGCCATACGGTAGTTTTAGTGAATATATTGCGATGAATCCATACCACTCTCCCTATGATCTGAACGGTAATGTGCAGCAGTATGTGGAGAATGTAGCTTATAGTCCTTATGGTCGTAGTTCCCGCATAACCAGCCCGCTTTATGATGCGAGTTTGCATTCGGTGAACCAAACGCGCCAGCTCGGTGTTACAAATAATTTTCAGGTGCGCTATAATTTTTCAAGGAATTTATTTTTCGAATCTAGTTTAGGATTAACCAAACAACTTGGTTCAACGGATCAGTTTTATTCCGCGCAAGACAGTCGCTTTGATAATATTACAGATGTCAATAGAAAAGGTTCTTATACGGCACAAAATGATGACAATTTCAATTATGAAAGTTTAACGAATTTAAATTATAATGTACAATTGGGGAAACATCAAATATTCAGTACCGCTTCTTTAAATATAGCTAGTGAGTCGCAACAATATAAACAGATTGTCGCAGAGGGATTTCCATACGATCAATTGGATAATCTTTTATTTGCCAATCAATATGAAGAAAACGGACGCCCTACAGGTAATGAAAGTACCGCACGGCGTGTGGGCTATCTGTTAAATGCAAATTACTCTTACGATAATCGATTTTTAGTTGATGTATCCTTTAAACGAGATGGCTCATCACAGTATGGAACAGAGCAACTTTTTGGGACTTTTTGGTCGACTGGTCTAGGTTGGAATATTCATAACGAGAAATTTTTCAAACAGAACGATAATGTTAACCGCTTAAAACTACGGGCGAGTTACGGTTCTGCGGGATCGTTGAATATTCCATCTTATTCTGCGCAGACACGCTATAATTATGGTGTGGGTACAGGTTATTATAATGACCTGGGCGCTGTACTAACAAATCTCGGTAATCGTGATCTAAGTTGGCAGACGGTTTATAAGCTCAATGTTGGTTTAGATGTCGCCATGTTCCGCGAAAGACTGGATATGCGCTTGGATGTGTATAGGGATATGACGAAAAATGCGATAGCTACGATAAGTACAGCACCTTCCACAGGTTTTAGCTCATATTCCGAAAATTATGGCGAATTGCAGAATGATGGTTTTGAGTTTAATATCCGCTATAAACTTATTGACAGAAGAGAATCGAATATCTTATGGTCTATTTTTGCCAATGGATTTACAAACGCTAATATCCTTAAAAAGCTATCAGACCGGCTGAAAGCGTCTAACGATCTGTTAAATGAAAACAATGTAGATCAGACGGTACCGAATACACTCTTTCAAGAAGGAAAATCAATCAACACCATATATACGGTACGTTCATTGGGTGTTGATCCTGCGACCGGTTCAGAGATCTTCCTAACAAAAGATGGACAACGTACCTACGAATGGAACGTTGCGGATAAAGTTGCATCTGGTATAGATCAGCCCAAATGGTCCGGTAATTTTGGTACGAATCTGAATTATAAGGGTTTTGAATTGGGAATGATCTGGAACTATCAATATGGAGGACAGTTGTATAACCAGACCCTTGTGGATAAGGTCGAATCGGTAAATCCGAATAATAACGTAGATCGGAGAGCTTATGATCTGGGTTGGTCTGCACCCGGAGACGAATCTCAGTTTACAAGAATTGGACTCAATACTGTAGCGACACGTCTAACTTCACGCTTCGTACAGGATAATAATGTGTTGACATTGAGTTCACTCTCTTTGGGATATAATTTTTTACAGCAACCGTGGTTGAAACGTGCAGGGTTGAGAAGTCTTTACCTGACCGCGATTACAAACGATCTCATTCAATTTAGCTCGATCGATATTGAGCGAGGATCCTCGAATCCTTTTGCCAGAACTTTCTCATTATCTGTCCGGGTAGGATTTTAAATCATCATTGTTATGAAGAAGAATAAAATTACGATAAAACTTGTTGCGGTAGCCCTTAGCTGTATGGTTGCATTTAGTGGCTGTCGCAAATATTTGGAAGTATATCCCAAGTCTAGTGTTTCTGAAGATCAGATTTTTTTATCTGAAATCGGATTTCAACAGGCATTAACAGGGGTATATTCTCAGCTTGCTGCCCAAAGACTGTATGGGGATAACCTTACGATGGGCTTCGTCTCTGCATTGGCGCAAAACTATAATCCGCAAAATTCAAATAGCTACTTTTACGCCACTAGTGCCTATAACTATACTTCCGATGAAGTTTTAGGTTATGCTTCGTCTACCTGGAACACGGCCTATAATGCAATAGCTGCGGCAAACAATATTATCTCTCATACGGAAACTAATCGTTCCGTACTCACGGATGAGAACTACAATCTGATCCGTGGTGAGGCTTTGGCTTTGCGTGCACTGTTGCATTTTGATGTACTCCGCCTGTTTGCACCTTCTATGACGGTCGGTGCTAATACAAAGGCTATTCCTTACAAAACATCTGTGGATCAATATTCCAAAATTCCATCAACCGTCAGTCAGGTTATCGATTCCGCGCTCTATGATTTGCAGGAAGCTGAGGTCTTACTGAAAAAATCAGATGCGATATTAAGTGGGACGATCAATCGTCAGATTAAAATGAATTATTATGCGGTTAAAGCGTTGCAAGCTCGAGTATATTTGTATAAGGGCGATAAAGAGAATGCATATGCGGCTGCCAAGATCGTTATGGAGGCGGATAAGTTTCCATTTGTTCAGAGCAATGATATAAATACAATATACGGTTTTAACTATTTATTTAAATCGGAATTGGTATTTGGTTTACGTGTAAGAGATATTCAAGATTGGGCTGTTGATTTATATTTTGGATCGTATAGATCCGATAGAGGGGTGCCCAATAGATCCTTAGCTGAATATCAAACTTTGTATGAAATTACTGGAGGAGGAGATACGGACTATCGCTATAGTTATTTACTGGATAATCCCGACGATGCTCCTGCTACTGTATATGTAACTACGAAATATTGGCAAACTTGGACGCAATCTTCGGACAGTTCACGATTAGATCAATTGGTTCCCGTAATTCGGATGACCGAAATGTGTTATATTTTAGCAGAGACCGCTCCTACGTTGACCGAATCTTTAACTTGGTTGAATAAAGTAAGGGGAGGTAGGAATCTAGCGCATTTGTCTACAAATACGCTAACGGAAGCCTATATAAGGCAGGAGTTAACCAAAGAATATCAAAAGGAATTTTACGCTGAAGGGCAACTTTTTTTCTATTACAAAAGATTGAATAATTCCAATATTCAATTTCTCTCTACAACTTTTGATACAAGTAAGTACATCATTCCTATTCCAGACGACGAATTGGAAGCAAATCCTAATTATTAATCTTTTATGGTTTTGAATATGAAAAAGATAAAGTTTTATATGCTTTTTGCGAGTTTGGTTACTTTAATGGCTTGCCAAAAAGATGATATAATATATTACGAAGGACCAGATGCTGTAAGTATCTATATAGATGTGGCAGCATATGAGGTGGATAGTACCAGCTATTCCTTTGGCTTAGAGCTACCCGAAGTGGTACAGGATACGGTTTGGGTAAAGGTACGTGTACAGGGAACTGCAAAAAGTTACGATCGTACCATCGAATTGAAGGCAATTACAGGAACTACAGCGACAGAAGGAGAAGATTTTGAATTGCCTAAATTTATTTTAAAAGCTAATGAAGTGGAAGCACGCTATCCCGTAATACTTTATCGCACAGAGAGATTGCAGGAAAATACGGAGAAAGTAATTGTAGCTATTAAAGCAAATGCAGATTTTGAAGAAGCCGCATTAGGAGAAGAAATTGGCGAAACAGAGAGTGTCGCCTTTTATACGATCTATTTTAATGATTTTCTATCAGAGCCAGCTTACTGGAGTACGATGTATTTCGATTATTATATAGGAGATTTTTCGGTTGTAAAGTTTCAATTTATGGTCTCGGTGTATGGTATTACAGATTTTTCGGTATGGAGCGATGGCGAAATTCTAAATGCTGCCTTAAATCTGCGTAATGCCTTAGCAGAATACGAAGCAGAAAATGGTATACTCTACGATGAAGATGGTAATCGTGTAACCTTTTAAGAAAATTTACAATGAAACAGTTTAATATAATCATTTTATTCTTATCGCTTCTTTCTACCGGATGCCGTAAAGACAAAGAATTCATAAACCAGGACTCGTTTGCTGAATTCGCCATAAAATACCCGTCAGATACCTCAATAGTCATTCCCCAATACGATACACTCAAGATTAATCCCGTAATTTCCGGAATAGATAATCGGAAGAACTACAGTTATGAATGGAAAGTCTATGTGGATGATGAACCGCGTATCATATCAACGGATAGAAATATCGCTGTAGAGGTGGCTTTGCCAGAGGGTAATTATAGCTTGCAATTTTCCGTAAAGGAAGAATCTACTGGAGTGAGGGCGATAAGCAATGTCTTTTCTATTAATGTAACGGGTTCTTTCTACGAAGGCTGGCTTGTTACAAATAATATAAACGGTAAGGGGCAGATGTCTTTCCTTCGTTCAGATGATGAAGTTATCTTAAACCCTTTAGAGGAGGTTAATAATGTTGCCTATCCAGGTAAGGCAGTAGGGACTATTGCGTTGATAGCAGATAACTTCCGGAACAGTACGGTGAATCAGATCATGTACTTCACAGATAAGGGCTTGACCATGTTTGATCCAGCTACATTGTTGCAGATTTCAACGACAAACCAGAATTTATTTTCCCCAATATCGTTTATAGAAAGGCCTGCCTATAATATGAACAGTTATTACATCGATCAGTATTTAATTGGAAATGGTAGTCTATACATGGCTTTTGGACCATTATTTGGAGGAGGAGTTCTAGAAACATTTTCCTCGCGAATAGAGGGAGATTATAGTTTATATCCATATGTTTTTCTGGATGCTAGCGGTAGTGCTTTTTTCTATGATAATAGGAGTAAGAAGTTTTTTGTTGCCTATTATTATGAGAGAACAATTGATGAGGCTAAATCTATTGGTAAGACAATGCTTGGCGCAGATAAAACCACAAATAGCAATCGATATCTTTCTCTATTGAAGGAGGGGAATTCCTATGCTACCTTGATATGTAATCTAAATTCCTATGGAACATCAACTTATACGGAGCAAGTGTTTTATCCTGTTGAAATTGATGAAGCTCCTGTTTTTGCAGCTTCCTCGTTATTTTACCATGGCTATTATAGTGCGGGCAATAAAATCTATAAAGTAAATGCAAATAATGGAGAGATATCTCTTGTGTATACTTTTGAGAGTGGAAGTAAAATAGGAGATATCCAAATAATGAAAGAGGGGGACGATTCTAATCAGAAATTGGTTGTGGGAGTTAACAATGATACAAGCGGCGAAGTGCACTATATTTACCTGGATAGCCAAGGCAATTATGATAGCAGTAGAACGCCAAAAGTGTTTACAGGCTTTGGTACTATTGTTCACCTTAATTATCGTACAGCATCTTAGGAAAATGAGATTCGCATGTGGGTAAAAAAATATGTGCGAATCTCAATTTATTGCTAATTGACAAATAGAGAAAATAAATTAGGTGAAATGAAGAAAATAACTTTGGGATTATCTGCGCTGTTAAGTTTCGTATCTGTGTCATTTGCCCAAACGACTACAGAAGACTTTTCGGGTCTATTCAATGCTTTAAAATCTGCTGTTCGAGCTACGGACAAGGCGCATTATGCTACTCGGATGGTGGAGTCTCCTTCGGGCTCACTATCAGCAAATCAGTTTCTGCTGGATGCCAGTTTACAAATGGTAGCAACAACCTTTGCTGAAGAAAAAAAATATGATAAAGCTGCAGAATGGACATCGAAAATCAAAGACGAGCAGATGCGTCAAGGCACCAATTGTTTTATTGCCGGCGTACTGATTAGTGACCAAAAATTTAAGGAGGCACATCAACTCCTTGATGTGGATGTTAAATCTTTGGCAAAAGATGATCTAGGGAATGCAAGGCCTTCTCAGGAGCAATTACAGCTAAGCTTGCTGTATGGCGAGCTGCTCTTTACGGAAAAGAAATACGAGCAAGCGGCTAGCTATCTGCATGCTGCTTTGGAAATCCCCAAATATGTGGATAAGTACAAAGAGTTATATGTACGTGCATTAATCAATGGGAATTCCGATAAAGTGAATGAAGATTTGATCGAGAACGTATTTTTAGCTGAGGGACACCGTTCCTCAGCTTTCAAAAACGATGTGCAAGCATGGTACAACAAGAAAGACGGTAATGATAAACGATATCTTGCGCTAGAAGGAAAAGCGCAAAAAGAAGAGTTCATACGTTTAGAAGCGAAAGTGAGCAAAATGGCAGTAAATAAACCTGCTCCCGATTTTGAAGTGAAAGACATTCATGGGAATAGCGTGTCTCTTGCGAATCTAAAAGGCAAAACTGTGATTTTAGATTTTTGGGCAACTTGGTGTCAACCTTGTGTAGCGTCGTTTCCTGGCATGCAGAAAGCGGTCGATTATTACAAAAATGATCCTTCGGTTGTTTTTATGTTTATCCATACATCTGAAAAAAAAGGTGCAAACGTAAAGGAACAATCTTTGGATTTAATGAATGAAAAAGGATATAAATTTGATGTCTACCTAGATTTAAGGGATCCGAATACGGGAAAATGCCCGGCTGCTACAGCATTTGAGGTCCGTGGTATCCCCGCCAAATTTGTGATCAACAAAGAGGGGATTATCAAATTCGCGAATGAAGGCTATATCGGTGAGGATGAAGCTGTGGAAGAAATCAAATTCATGGTTGAACGTTCCAATCAAAACTAAAATAAAAATTAGATAGATATGAGAAAGATAGTATTAACAGTTGTGGCCGCTTTTATGCTGCTAACTGCTCAAGCACAACAAAATACCGCTGCCAAAGATATGCGCCAGCGTTTTACGGAATTAAATAATATTCAGGATGAGAAGTTATTGGCTGAACAACTAAAATCCTTGTTACAGGGGACTGCAGAAGAGGATTACCTATTGGTCTATTATTTTTACAGCAACAAAGGTGAGGAGACGAAAGCAGAAGAGGTTAAACAAGTCATCACACAAAAGTTTCCAGAAGGGCAGTTGGTTTTTCAGGAAAAGCTACAGGCTATTGATGCCTTAACGGATTTAGAGGTCAAGGCGACGCAATTTGATGCCTTGTACGCTAAATACCCGAATCAGTCCTACGGATATACTGCTTATTCCTTGGCGCAAGAATTTGCAGCAAAAGGCGACGAGACGAAGATGAAACATTATGCGGATATTTATGCAAGTAAGGTTACTGATGGAAGGGGGAATGCCATTCGAAAAGAAGCGATCTATGCAAATGTTGCGGGAGCGTTGGTGAATGTCAATCCGGATGCGGCAGCTCCATACTTGAAGGAAGGGGTTGAAGAAGCCAAGCGGGGATTGGATGAACAGCTTGCTGATACAGCGGCAGATCCAAATCGGGTATTGCGTGCACGAAACAATTACTATGGGCTGTTGGTGGGTTATATCAATGCGCTTACTGCGGGCAGTAACCCTGAAGCTGGCTATACATTGGCTAAGCAAACTGTTGATGGCTTGAAAGCTACAGGAAATACAGAAGAGGGTTTACTTAGTTATTTAGAAAGTTCTTATCTCCAAAGTTTGATGGCGACGAAGCGGTTTTCGGAGGCTTTGCCGCTGATGGAAAAAGCAGTGAAAGAAGGAAAAGCCTCGGATAATGTAAAAGAAAATCTCCAAATAGCTTATGAAGTAGTGAAAGGTAGCAGCAGTGGGTTTCGGCAGTATGAGCAAGAGTTGTATGTAGCGCAAGAAGCATACTTACAGGAAGAGGTAGCAAAGATGGCGATTAATCAACCTGCACATCATTTTGAACTGAAAGATGTAGATGGAAAAACAGTGAAATTAAGTGATCTGAAAGGTAAAGTGGTGGTGTTGGATTTCTGGGCAACCTGGTGTGGCCCCTGCAAGGCGTCTTTCCCTGCGATGCAAAAGGCTGTCAATAAATACAAGGAAGACCCCAAGGTCGAGTTTCTTTTCTTGCATACCTGGGAAAAAGGAAGCGGCGATGCGACGCAAAATGCAAAAAAGTATATTGTTGATAATAGTTACACGTTTGAAGTGCTAATGGATTTGCGCGATCCTGAAACGAAGCAAAGCGCAGTAGCCTCTGCTTATCAAGTAGAAGGTATTCCTACGAAGATTATTATTGACCCGAAAGGAAATATCCGCTTCAATACCTCGGGATTTTCAGCTGACGCTGATAAAGCAGTGAAGGAACTTTCTACAATGATTGAATTTGCGAAGAAGGGTTAACTATGATGAAGAGTATTTTGAATAAATTAGCACTGGTTGTCATCTTCTGGATCACTATACCTTATTCGCTTGTAAGGGCACAAACATTTCGGAACAACACCGTGTCGATTACGCAACCTTTTGTGGTTTCGGCCGATTCGTTGATCGGTTTAGGAAAAATCAAACCTGTCGAACAATTGCAGGCATCTTTGGAAAATCCCAGCTTAGCGAAGGTCAGTTTACCAAAGATCCATCAAGAAGATCTAAAGGCGAGAGATATCTATGCAAAAGCATTGCAAGCTACTGTCGTTGTTGGAAGTGCTTATTTATGTCCGCGTTGTGCGCACACACATGTGAGCAATGCGACAGGTTATATCATCAGTGAAGATGGTGTGGTGGTCACCAATTACCATGTATTAGATGGTTATCTCCATATGGGGGATGGCAACAAGCCTTTGGCTCTTTTGGTGCGCTTGGCAAATGGAAAAACTTATGCGGTAAAAGAAGTGATCAATGCTTCGGAGAAAGACGACTTGGCTGTCTTGCGGCTTGATGTAGGAAAAGATGTACTTCCTGCTTTGGCCTTATCGGAAGGTGCTGTGGTCGGAGAAGATGCTTATGTATTAGGACATCCACGTGGAATGTATTACTTTTTCACAAAAGGGATGGTAAATTCGAAGTTTCAGGAAGCAGGTGGGACACAGGAAGAACCCTATTTTTATGATGTAATGGCTATTTCCGCAGATTATGCAGCAGGTGCGAGTGGCGGACCTGTTTTAGATAGTGCTGGTAATATTATCGGTACGGTTTCTAGCACGCGGACGCTTCAATATAACGATCCGGGACGCTCTGTTCAGATGGTTTTGAAAACCACCATTCCTGTAGAATCTTTATGGAAATTATTGAATAAGAAAGTTTAAAAAAATTATACAACGATGAGAAAATGGATCATTCCTATGTTGGCGTTCATGTTGATTTTTGGATCAAGAGTTTTCGCACAAGGAACAGTAACGATACCCGATGCAGCTGCATTGAAGGCTAAATATCAAACGGAATTGGTGAAGAAAGAAGCACCTGATTTTACGCTTGTCGATCTCTATGGAAATACAGTCTCCTTATCTGATTTTAGAGGGAAGGTTGTGGTGATTGACTTTTGGGCTACCTGGTGTAAGCCTTGTATCGGTTCATTTCCGGGGATGCAAGCTACAGTTGAAAAATATAAGAATGATAAAGATGTGAAATTCTTGTTTATCGATACTTGGGAACAAAAGGAAAATTACAAAGATGAAGTGAAAGCCTTAATGGAAAAAGACGGTTATACCTTCCACGTGTTGTTTGACGAGATGAAAGATGCAAATAAAGCGGTAACGACAGCGTACGGTGTGCAGGGGATACCAAATAAGGTAATTATTGATAAAAATGGCTTTATCCGTCTACAATCAGCAGGAAGTGGGCGGGATACCGCTAAAATCCTTGCAGAAATGTCTGCTAAAATTGAATTGGTGAAGGAGGCCAATTGATAAAATTAGTGGGTTTGTATACTAGTTTTCTTAAGGTTCAGCGGTAGTTCCAATAGAGCAAGCGGAAGTTGGGCAGAGCCCTACTCTGCGTGCCGTATGCGCTGCAAACGGGGTTTTGGGTATCCTCCGGGGATACCCTCATGGCCTAACTACACTATAGGAATCGATTTCGGTATACCCGAGGGTATACAGGACAGGTTTTTTAGATATACGAATATATAACCGTAGCAATATATAGAGGATGCACCCTGTTGGACATCCCATTGAACATTCATCATTATACACCTTTCTTGTTCAAATATGCCTTAGCATTGAGAAGTTTGGAGTGATATCACCATTTATAGGTCACAGCGTTTATGTTCATTCCGGCACCGACCGATGCAAACATTATGACATCCCCACCGGAAATCCCAAAAGACTCCAATTCACCGCTTACGACCTGGTGCAAAAGCGTCGGAATAGTGGCTACCGAACTATTCCCCAATGTGGAGATGTTCATCGGCATGATGTTTTTTGGAAGACTTTCTATGCCATACAGTTCAAGGAATCTTTTAACAATGGCCTCGTCCATTTTTTCGTTGGCTTGATGGAGGAAGATCATCCTGAGGTTTTCGATGTTTTCCGTACTTCTGTCGAAACATTCCTTCATGGCAAGAGGAACATGCTTTAGCGCATATTCGTAAACTTTTCTCCCCTTCATTTTAATAAAACGAGCTTCATCTATTTCGCCTCTGTTGGATCCGCCGGAATAGATGAATTCCAGTTCCGTACCCGTATCCGATCTAACTGCCGCATTGATGATCCCGCTGTTGCCATCTAGGCTCTTTTTTATAATACAGGCTCCCGCGCCGTCAGAGAATATCATGCTGTCCCTGTCCGTGGGATCCAGTACACGGGACAGCGTCTCGGTACCGATGACCAGACAGGTCTCGGCTTCTCCTGCCCTAATGGCAATATCGGCCTGGATAATGCCCTGTAACCATCCGGGACATCCAAAAATGATATCGTAAGGTATACAGCCTGCATTTTTAATCCCTAAATTGTGTTTGATACGGGATGAAAGAGAAGGAACCATATCTCTGGGAGCTCCATGGTACTTCATATCTCCATAATTCTGTGCAACGATGATGAGGTCTATCGACTCCCGGTCAATGGAAGCGTTCGCCAATGCATCTTCTGCGGCCCGCGTTCCCATAGCGGAGGCGGTCATCCCTTCGGGAGCATATCGTCTCTGCTTTATTCCCGTAATTGCCTTAAATTTTTGTATAACGGTTTCCCGGGACTGCTGTATTTCCATATGGTCAGGGTCAAAGAACATGCTGTCCAAGAAAAACTCGTTTGGTATATTCTGCGCAGGGATGTATGCCCCGGTAGCTATTATTTTTGATCTTGCCATTTGTAAATCATTTAAGAGGTACTAATTGAAGTGGTAAAGGAAGATCACGTCACCGACATACGCTGGTTTGGCATGACCTTTAATCGCCAGATTAGCCTGGATGACTGCTTTTATCGTTCCCCGAAGGTCCGTAATCGACTTGACAGTAGCCTGTAGCTGTACTTCGCTGTCAACCGGTACAGGTTGGCCGAATTTCAAGCTCTCTATCCCATAATTGATCTCCATTTTTACGTTTCTTACGTCTGCAATCTGTTTCCAGAGATAAGGGATAAGGGACAACGTCAGGTAACCGTGTGCAATGGTAGATCTAGAGGGTCCTTCATTTTCAGCCTTTTCCTTATCTACATGTATCCATTGATGATCTAACGTTGCATCCGCAAACTTGTCGATCTGCTGCTGATCGATGCGGTGCCATCCGGAAACACCTAAGATCTTTCCCTCATGGGACCTATATTCTTCAAAATTGTTGATGATAACCATATTAACAGTAATAGATTGATAAATATTTGGATATATGTGCAAGTTTATAAAAAGTTGGAATAATTAGGAAATTTCTGGCATCAAGGTAAAAGAAAATTCTCTGTGCCGTTCCACAACAATATATTGAAATCTATTGCATACAGAATGCAAAGACAGGGGGATCTCACTTGGTTCTGCGCATACTGTTTAGCTTGGGTACCCAAAGTCCGTCAAAGTGTCATTATATACCAAATCCTTTACGATCTGAATATATTTCTCTTGTTGAATGGCAAAAAAATAGCAGAAAAACACGGGTGCCATCTGCTAAATTTTATTCTCAAAAAAATTGTTGATCCTTCTTTTTGGTTATGCTACGCGTACGTTAACTGCGTTAACTCCATTTTGCCCATTTTCTACATCAAATGTCACGCTGTCGTTTTCACGTACATCGTGTACCAGACCTGACGAATGTACGAAAACATCCTGACCACCACTTACTGGTGTAATAAAACCGAAACCCTTGGTAACGTTAAAGAATTTTACTGTTCCTTCTTGCATTGTATTAAATATTTATTGTTAAATTATTCTTATTCCTTTGGCTATTGCCGTTATTGCACTGACCATGGCATCGCCACGATAGTAAATCTATCTGTTCGCAAGAAATGATGTTTGTATTTTTTATGTGGCTTGAAATAGTCCAAGTTCAAAAAGGTACTGCACCCGTTATATTGTCAACAAGAATTAGCAGCTGAAAAAGCGAAGACTGAGAGAGAAGATTGAACTAAACGGTTTCAGAAAAGCGTCGGCAGAGCCTGATTACATGTCAAATGTAAGTGTAATTTATTGTAAATGAAAGGATTTTCCTGTTTTTCTTTTTCCGACCCCCGATTTCGGTCCGAGGCGGTAAAGATAGAAGGCGTCAAAATTTCCCTATCGGGACATTCCGCGGATGACCCGGACATGTGACCCGAATGCTTCCCGGAAGGTCCTGTATTGGCACGATTGCCCCTGGAATTCCATTTGCAGGGATCGCAGTCTTTTCCGGTAGATACTTCTTTGGGAATGCCTTCCACGGTGATGCGCATGTAGATCGGCTTTGGACCGCTCACGTAGTTTTTTGGTTTCTTCAAATAGAAGAGCAAGGAATAATTTGTACTCAATTTTAACCATTTAAGTGTAACAAACTTAGCCTTGCAGCCTAACGAAATCAAGATGTTCAATTTCTGAACCAGTTGTTAATCAAAACATTAACCCCTTTTCAGTGAGTCATGAATTTTAAAAAAGTGACTCACCGAATGACTCACTTTTTTATTGGGAAAAACTGGATATTTTGTAAAATCTGACAAAACAAAAAACGCTGCAAACATTTAATTTACAGCGTTTTAGTATGTTTTGATCTCAAGATCTGTAGCCCGTAGGGGAATCGAACCCCTGTTTCAAGAATGAAAATCTTGCGTCCTAACCCCTAGACGAACGGGCCTTTTTGCTTTGGTGATGCAAATATAGGCTCTTTATCCATATAGCCAAAATATTTTTTAAAGCAAACCCTTAACTCATTGGCTTTTAAAATATTATTTTTTAGATCAAATCAAATCCGATGTCTGTTCTGAAGTATTTTCCTTGGAAAAAGATCCTTCCAGCATCCGCTGTAGCCTGTTGTAGGGCCGAAAACAGATCATCTTCTAAGGCTGTAACTGCTAGAACGCGACCTCCGGCAGTTACTACATCAACGCCATCCTGTTTCGTTCCGGCATGGAAAACGATAGACTCTTTCACGTTCTCCATATTGCTGATTACCTTGCCACCTTCATAATCGCCTGGATAACCTCCAGAAACAATCACTACCGTAGCTGCCGTTTTAGGAGATACCGTATAAGAACGGTCAGCAAGATTTCCTTGCGCAACACCTTCTAACAGATCCACTAAATCCGACTCGATACGAACCAATACAGATTCTGTCTCTGGATCCCCCATACGAACATTGTATTCAATGACATAAGGCTCGCCATCCACATTCATCAATCCGATGAAGATAAAACCCTTGTAAGGAATATTATCTTTCTTCAAACCATCCACTGTAGGTTTGATGATACGCTCTTCTACCTTATCTAAGAAAGCTTGATCAGCAAAAGGAACAGGTGAAACAGAACCCATACCACCGGTATTTAGTCCTGTATCGCCTTCGCCGATACGTTTATAATCCTTTGCAGAAGGCAGTACTTTATAATCTTTTCCGTCTGTAAGCACAAAAACAGAAAGCTCGATACCTTTTAAGAACTCTTCAACAACCACAACATTGCTGGCTTCGCCAAACTTCGCATCGCTGATCATAGCCTTCAATTCCGCCTTCGCATCTTCATACGACTCACAGATCAACACACCCTTTCCTGCTGCTAATCCATCAGCCTTCAAAACGATTGGAAGCTTCTGTGTGTCCAAATACGCTAATCCTTCTTCTAAATTTGTCTTATCGAATGAACGGAAAGCAGCAGTCGGTACATTATGACGAATCATGAACTCCTTAGAGAAGTCTTTAGATCCCTCTAACTGAGCACCTTCTGCTTGTGGGCCAACTACCGCAATATGTTTCAATTGATCGTCAGCTAGAACATAATCATGAATACCTTTTACAAGCGGCTCCTCAGGACCAACAACAATCATTTCAATATTATTCGCCAAAGCAAAATCAGCAATTCCTTTAAAATCAGTTACTTTCAAAGCAACATTCTCGCCATACTGACCAGTACCTGCGTTTCCAGGTGCAATGAATAGTTTAGATAGTTTAGGACTTTTAGAGATTTTATAGGCAAAGGCAGACTCTCTACCTCCAGAGCCGATAATAAGAATATTCATATCGCAAAGATATTGAAGCAAATGCAAATATTACCCTACCCACAGCATCTTTTATAAAATCTTATCGCTTTTTTCTTGTCATCCCTCTTTTCAAGCTTCCATACAATCTGTCAGATTCGGTCGATAAGCAGTGGAATCATGAATATTTTTTCGTATCATTATAATGATTTTACCAGTTAGAATTATGAAGCAAATTCTCTATGCTATAACTCTGATTCTGTTATCCTTACACACAGGATCTATCCTCGCTCAAGACATTAATTTACTACAAAGCCGTTTACAGCAATATGCTTCCGAAAACCCGCAGGAGAAGATTCATATGCATACCGACCGCAACTTGTATAGCGCTGGGGAAACCATTTGGTATAAAACTTATACTGTAATTGATATTGAAAACAGGCTCTCTACCCTATCTAATCTAATCCATGTCGATCTCATCGACCCGAAAGGAACAATCATAGCATCTAGAATGCACCTCAACATCAACGGACTCAGCTTAGGGGAAATTGAATTGACCGACACATTAGTCGATGGATCCTATCGCTTAAGAGCCTATACTAACTGGATGCGAAATGACAGCTCCGACTACTTCTTCGAAAAGGTTCTGGAAATTGGGAATGTACGAACCGATGAGCTATTCTCCAAAGCGAGCCTAGTCACGATAGATGGTACCTCATATTACCAGATCAAGTTGGAGAACGCCGATGGAACCCTACTCCCGAAAACAACAGTTCGTTACGAGGTCTTTGATGGCGAAGACAGCATAGATAAGGGTCGGGCAACATTGAACGAAGATGGCAATGTGCTAATTAAGGTCGACAACAAAAACCGTGGGAAAGGGATTATGCTGAGTATTCGAAAGCCGGACCGACGAACGGTAAAAAAATATATCAATAGCCAGTCTTTCTTCTCTGAAAACGATGTCCAAGCATTCCCTGAAGGCGGATACTATCTCGCGAATGAACTCAATAAAATAGCTTTCAAAGCGACAGACCCACGGGGAAGAGGAGTTCCCGCCACAATCACCGTTTTTACAAATGCCAATGATACCGTTGGGAAAGTGGCCACTAATGACCTCGGATTGGCTGCTGGCAGCTTTTTCTTAATAGACAATAGTAGTTATCGCGCAGAGGTTAAGTTCAATGATGGAACATCCAAAACGATACAACTTCCACAGCCACAAAAAAGTGGATATGCAATGGTCGTGGGAACCAATTTTAACAAAATTTACACACAAGTCAACATCTCTGAAGACAAAATCGATAGCAAAGATCTCTATATCGTCTTTCAACATTTGGGCAATGTTTACTATATCGCGAAACAGGCCGCTAAGAAAAAGAATATTACGTTCATTAAGGAACAGAAAGACTTGCCAACCGGCGTCATTACCATCAGCATATTAGATCATAATTTACAGCCAATTCTAGAAAGAGCATACTTTAATAAGCGTACAAGCGAGGTTCCAACAGTAGATTTAAACCTAGATAATAAAAGCTACGGCAGCAGAGATAAGGTGCTTAGTGAAATTATTATAGGGTCTGAAGCAGATAGCATGCGCGTTGCATCACTTTCGGCGTCTGTCGTTAACTTATCCAAGGTTGGAGCTGAATTGGAAGATCAGTCCAATATCCTCAGCAGCTTGCTTTTACAGAGCGATGTCAAAGGCTATATTGAGCGTCCCGCCTATTATTTCAATAGCGATGGAACCTTTAAGCTCGAAGACTTGGACATGCTCTTATTGACCCAAGGCTGGCGTAAGATAAACTGGGCAAAATTAGACTCCCTAAATAAGAAACCGGAGTTCCACGCCGAGAAAGGCATTCGCATCGCGGGATATGTTAAACGCATGGGCAGGAAGGCCGCTGTTCCCAATGCAAAGGTTCAACTCATATCCACACATAACTTTATGGATTATATTGATACCACCGCAAATGAGGATGGCTATTTCCAAATTGATGATCTCATCTTCCCCGACAGCGTGAAGTTTATCCTATCGGCCAGGAATCAAAAAGATAAGAAATATGTGGATATTTCCTTGATTGAAACGTTGGAGCCGCAAGTCAATAACAGAAGAAACCAACCCTTGATCAACAACGACATCAACACTGTATTTAAGGACCAATTTCTTGCAACGAAGGCGTTTTATAACGAGTTGGAAAATAAAGGCTTGATGGACAAAACCATTCAGATAGAAGAAGTCGTTGTGCGTGCTACCCGGCCAAAAGCGGCAGAGCACTCTAGTAATTTAAATGGTCCTGGAAATGCCGACCAGGTTATCACGGCGGAAGAATTAGGCCCCTGTCCAAATTTGGAAAGCTGCCTTGGCGGTCGTCTTTTAGGTGTTGTATTCCGAAACGGACAAGCCTATATGACACGAGGCAATACCGAACCGATGCAACTTATCGTCGATGGGATGTATATAGAGGCCGATATGCTTTCTATGATCAATCCATTCGATGTGGAAACCGTTGAAGTGCTTAGAAACGTAAATTACACTTCCATCTATGGATTCAATGGCGCCAATGGCGTCCTTATTATCACGACAAAGCGTGGTGGAGGTCTCGTGGCGAACTCCAAACCTATCGGCATGATTGTCGCTCAACCGAAAGGCCTTTCGATGATCAAAGAATTCTACAAACCGGTCTACGAGCCTGACTCCACTTCCGGATTCCAAAGCGACCTACGAACTACCATACATTGGGCACCAAACCTCGTTACGGATGAGAGCGGCAAAGCACAATTTGACTTCTATACTTCCGACGAGCCGGGAACTTACCGTATAACGTTGGAAGGCATCGATTTAATGGGTAGGATATACAGAAAGCAAGTCGATTTTGAAGTGAAATGATAATATTTTCTGTAAATTACCCTAATTAATGTTATAAATACGTCCGTATGCATTCATACCTGAAGACACAAGTAACAGAACATATCTGTTATATCCAATTAGATCGTGGCAGATCAAATGCTATGCATCTTGAAATGATCGAAGAACTTTCTGCTACGATTCAGCAACAGCAAGACGACCCTAGCGTAGAAGCTATAGTTCTGCAAGGGAAAGAAGGATTCTTTACCTCTGGCCTCGACTTAATAACCTTATTTCAATACGATGAACAACAGATCCGCACGTTCTGGGAGAAGTTCATTGACCTATTGCACCAGCTTGCCGCATTCCCTAAGCCTAGCATCGCTGCGATAACCGGGCATAGCCCTGCAGGAGGTTGCGTACTGGCCATCTGCTGCGATTACCGCGTTATGGCGGAAGGCGAATTCATTATCGGTTTAAACGAAGTTCCGGTTGGCATTATCGTTCCTTCCAGCATCTTCGATATCTATAGTTTCTGGATTGGAAAAGCCAATGCACATCGATTCCTGCTAGAAGGAAAACTATTATCTCCACTGGCTGCACTAGAGGTTGGATTGCTCGACGAGGTTGTCCCTTTCGAACGCATCCAGACCGCAGCAGGAAGAAAAGCAAAACACTATATGCAGTTCGATAAAAACGCATGGGGTGCGACTAAGATGAATATCCGCAAAGACCTGTTGAAAAACATTGCACAAACAAAGGATGAAGCGATTGAACAAGTACTTAAGCAATGGTGGGCACCATCGACGCGTTCGATCTTAAAAACGATTATCGACAATTTGACAAAGAAATAAAATGGCAGTACAAGGAGCTTTACAACAAGATGCCCTAAAAGGGAAGACCATCGTCGTTACTGGTGGTGGAACAGGATTAGGAAAAGCAATGGCAACCTATTTCTCCGAACTTGGTGTTAATTTAGTCATCAGCAGCAGAAAACTGCCGGTATTGGAAGAAGCCGCCGCTGAGATCAACAACAAAACAGGTAATGCTGTTCTGCCGGTCGCATGCGATATACGCAATCCTGAGGAAGTGGAATACCTACGTATTCAAGCAGAAAAAGCATTCGGCAAAGTCGATGTGCTATTAAACAACGCGGCGGGTAACTTTATCTCCCCGACGGAACGCCTCTCCCCGAACGCCTTCTCGACCATTATCGATATTGTATTGAAAGGAACTATAAACTGTACCCTGGAATTCGGAAAGAACTGGATCGAAAAGAAACAACAGGCTAACGTGCTCAACATCATCACTACCTACGCCTTTACAGGTTCGGGATATGTTGTCCCTTCTGCAGTAGCTAAAGGTGGCGTATTGACCCTTACCCGCTCGCTGGCGGTAGAATGGGGGAAATACGGAATCCGCCATAATGCGATTGCTCCAGGACCTTTCCCGACAAAGGGAGCTTGGGACAGACTATTGCCTGGCGACTTGGCCGCTAAATTC
Organism: Sphingobacterium sp. UBA6645; assembly: GCF_002455685.1. Classification (NCBI taxonomy): domain Bacteria; kingdom Pseudomonadati; phylum Bacteroidota; class Sphingobacteriia; order Sphingobacteriales; family Sphingobacteriaceae; genus Sphingobacterium; species Sphingobacterium sp. UBA6645. Next base: position 24,221 of record NZ_DKLH01000037.1, on the reverse strand, counting down.
GATTTCAAAAACCGTGTACCCTTAAAACGCGTAGGCGACCATCAGGAACTCGCTAATTTGGCAGCTTTTTTGGTGTCTGATTATGCCGCTTACATCAACGGCGAGGTCATCACCATCGATGGCGGTGAATGGTTACAAGGCGCAGGACAATTGAGCGGATTGGAAGCCGTAGAACCGGAAATGTGGGATGCAATCGAACAGAAGATAAGAAAAAACAACAAGTAATGATTAAAAAATACTTAGCATACTTTTTCGTATGGGGGTTGTTGCTTACAGCATGTAATAATAGCAACAAGACAACCGAAGAAAAACAAGACAGCGTTGTACGCGAGCCTATCGATCAACCCGAAGAAGTACAGCAAATATCGGAAGTTATTACGCGCTTCGTCAGGGCATATATCAGTCAGGACAATGAAAAGCTAAATGCTCTAGTCCATCCGGAACTTGGCATGGCGATTATCTATCGTCCGGGAGCAGCAGATACATTCGCTTTGATCGACTCCTTTGATTTCAAAAAACCGGTGCCGGAGTATTACGCTTACCCGCCTCTTCAGAACGATCAGGTATTGACCTTCGAAAAATTACCGAGCTTCGATTGCGGCTCGATGAAATGGGATAAAACAGGGTTCTACAGCGACACAACCTCGAACAGCCAAACGCAACTGTTGCAGACCATTGTCAAGTTTGAGGAAGAGTTTGAATCTTCCAAATACAATGAGCAGCAGAAAAAACGCATACAGGAGTTGGAAAACGGAAGTTACCGCGTTATATTAGCACAGCCCGAAGAAAGCTTAATCTTCCATGTAAAGCAGTTTGGTACGGCTTGGTATGTCACATTACTTGATCGCGCATATGGCGGTTGCGACGCATAAGAAACACATTACTATTAAGAATTCAATAAGACCTCATGGGCAATTTAGATAAAGACACACAGGCGAGAATCAACCAATGGTTGACGAACGAATATGACCAGGATACGGTAGCACAGGTACAGAAGCTGGTTGATAACAATGAAGAAACCGAATTATTAGACTCCTTCTACAAAGAATTGGAGTTCGGAACAGGTGGTTTACGCGGGATTATGGGCGTAGGTTCCAACCGAATGAATAAGTACACCATCGGAAAAGCGACGCAGGGCCTAGCGAACTATCTGTTAAAGCAATTCCCGAATCAAGACATCAAAGTCGCAGTCTCCTACGATAGCCGCAATAATTCGCAGGCATTCGGAAACTTAGTGGCCGATGTATTTTCTGCCAACGGCATCCATGTCTACTTATTTGAGGAATTACGACCTACCCCGGTATTATCCTTTGCTGTCCGTCATTTCGAATGCCAAGGCGGTGTGATGCTAACAGCATCGCATAACCCGAAGGAGTATAACGGCTACAAAGCATATTGGAACGACGGCGGACAATTGGTCGCGCCGCACGACAAGAACGTAATCACAGAAGTGAATGCCATCCAATCGGTAAATGACATCAAATTCGATCGCGTAGAAAAGAACATCACCTTAGTAGGTTCAGAATTCGATGATATCTACATCGCTGAAAACAAAAAATTAAGCATTCATCCGGAGGCGGTTCAAGGGCAAAAAGATCTGAAAATCGTTTATTCTCCAATCCACGGAACAGGTATTACCGTTGTTCCGAAAATGTTGAAAGCTTGGGGATTTGAAAATGTCACGATCGTAGAGGAGCAAGCTGAACCAAATGGAAACTTCCCTACCGTGATTTATCCAAATCCGGAGGAAGATGATGCCATGGCAAAAGCAAAGCAAAAGGGCCAAGAGCTGGACGCAGATGTCGTGATGGCAACAGACCCCGATGCAGACCGCGTTGGTGTGGCTATTAAAACACCTTCGGGATCTTTCCAATTAATCAACGGAAACCAGATCGGAAGCTTGCTGACTTATTATGTCCTTTCTTCTAAAAAGGCATTAGGCCAACTAAAACCAAACGATTATATCGTAAAAACCATCGTAACGTCTAATCTATTCGCAGCGATTGCGGATGCACATAATGTAAAATACTATGAAACATTAACAGGTTTCAAATACATCGGCGAAGTAATGACCAAATTATTGGGCAAGGAAAACTACTTGGTCGGTGGCGAAGAAAGTTACGGCTATTTGGTTGGCGATCTAGTACGCGATAAAGATGCGGTAAACTCCTGCGCTTTTATTGCCGAAATGTGCGCTTATTTCAAAAACCAAGGGAAGTCGCTATACGACGTTTTGGTACAGCTTTATTTGGAATATGGCTTCTATAAAGAAAAACTAATCTCCTTAACGAAAAAGGGGAAAGCGGGTGCTGATGAGATCAAGCAGATGATGGCCGATCTTCGTGCAGAGCTTCCTAAAACATTGGGTGGAATTGAAGTAGTAGAAGTTCGCGACTACGAAAACAGCGAAGCAACGAACATGAAAACCGGCGAGAAATCGAAAATCGAGCTTCCAAAGTCGGATGTTCTGCAGTTTATTACCGTTGATGGCGATGTAATTTCCGCACGCCCTTCGGGAACGGAGCCTAAAATCAAGTTCTACTGTTCCGTGAAAGAGAAATTAGCCTTTTCATCAGAGTACGGGCAGATCTCCAACCGCCTTGACGATAAAGTGGAAGTGATGATGGCCGACATAATCAAGGATTAATGGAAAAGTGGAAAGTATTAGATTCTAAATACATCATTCAGCGCCCTTGGGCAACGCTAAGAGTCGATAGACTCGAAATGCCCAATGGCAATATCAAAGAGGAGTATTATGTGCTAGAATACCCGAAATGGGTAAATATGATCGGTATTACCAAAGAAAATACCATCCTCTTTGTTAAACAGTATCGGCATGGTGCCGGCGAAGTACTGGTAGAGCTTCCTGCAGGTGTGGTAGAAGACGGCGAGGAGCCGGAACTAGCGGCTCGCAGAGAACTTTTGGAAGAGACCGGCTATTCATTCAATTCCATTGAATATGTTTGTAAGCTCTACGCAAACCCGGCTACTTCAGGCAATCCAACCTTCACCTATATTCTCCAAGGTGGCGTGAAAATACAAGAACAGGAACTCGACGCTTCCGAAGACATCGAAGTGGTCGAGATGAGTATAGAGGAAGCGAAGGCTTTTCTATTCGACAATAAAATCGGACAGGCATTGCATGCCTCTGCCCTATTCTACAGTTTTAAAAAGTTAGGTTTACTTTAATGTAGACCTAACTTAATTCTTTCTTAGCCCTGCTTTTCGCAATATTCAACGCTATTTTGTTACCTTTGCCGTATGGCTAGAGAAATTTATGAAACAAAGCGAAAAGCGCTTAAAATAAACCTAAACCCTGATATTTACGGAACATTTGCAGAGATCGGAGCCGGACAAGAGGTTGCCCGTAACTTCTTCGAAGCAGGCGCCGCATCAGGTACTATCGCAAAAACTATGTCGGCCTATGATATGGCTTTCTCCGATGCTATTTATGGCGTGGAGGAGTCTGGTCGCTACGTGAGCCGTACGCGCTTAAACAAAATGCTAGACCATGAGTTCGATTTATTAACCGAACGCTTACAGGGCGAGAAATACAATAGCAAGAAATTCTTCGCCTTCGCAGATACCGTAACTACCTTAAACTTCACGAAATCCAATGAGCCGCATGGCTGGATCGGAATCCGTTTCCAACATGAGGTCGATGGACCGACCAATGATATCGTTATCCACGTCCGCTTATTAGACTCTGATAATAGATTGCAAACAAAAGTATTGGGGATCTTAGGTGTAAACCTAGTATTCGCCGCTTATTACTACGCGGAAGATCCACAAACGATGATCGAATCGCTAGCAGACAACCTATCGGTAGGATCGGTAGAAATCGACTTAGTTAAAGTATCTGGCCCTATATTCGAGAAAGCGAATGAACGCCTCCTGAACCTCTACCTGATCGCCAAAGGATTTGCTAAGGCCGCTATCTTTAAACCTGATGCAAAAGCCGCACAGATCAAAGATTACTTATACAAAAAGAACATCATCATCCTTCGTACTAAATACCGTCAGAAGTCAAATCCTAACTTTGACCTCTTCAATCTTGCCGTAGAAGAATTCCGCAAGAATACCGGAGCAACGCCGGAGGACACCGTAGTGCTTATCGAGGTATTGATGGGAAATGTATTAGATGAGAACTCAAGCATCACAGACGAGGATCTAAATTACTTTGCAGAACGTGCGGAATACCTATGTTCCACAGGAAACAATATCTTAGTATCCAACTTCCGCCGCAACAACCACCTTGCCGAGTTTGTTCAAAGCTTCAAACCAAAGCATGTAGGTATTGCAACCAACGTGTACAACCTGAAGAATATCTTCACTACACACAACTATAACAAGGAAAACTATACAAACGAGTTGTTATCCTATATCTCCGGTATGTTCAGCAAAAACGTAAAACTTTACGCCTACCCATACCTAGACAAAAAGAAGGAACAAATCGTGACCACCAAGAATATGCCGGTATCCGAAGAAGCAAAACCACTATTCGACTTCCTATTACAAAACAAATACATCATCGATATCGAAAACTACGACGAGAAGTTTGTTAAAACAGTGTAATTAAATCTAAGATATTAGAGTAAGGCGCCGATTAGGCTCCTTACTCTAATATCTAATGTCTTACATCTAATCTCTAATCCAAATATTTCTTAAAGATCGCATACAAAATCCGCATTTCATGCTCGTTCAATGTTGCGACATTTGGATTTTCTTGTATATAATGATATTTGAAGCCTTTGATGGCTGCATCTAGGTTTTTTACGTCGAAACCAATGATGCGCAGCGCTATTTTCACGTCGAAGTTTGCCGGTACTTCTTCCAGCGGTTGCTCATACCAGTATCCGAAACCTTGGTCGGCGAGGGTTTTCCAAGGGAAGCGAGACGGATCATTCTTACGCGTCGGCGCATAATCCATATGCCCAATAAAATTGCCTTGCGGAATGTTGTACGAAGTCTTTAGCTGTTGCAGCAATTTCACCAAAGCCTGTATTTGAGCATCTGGCCACAGGTCGGTAGTACCATTATTGTCAAGCTCGATACCGATCGAAGAGGAATTTAAGTCTGTATCATTCCCCCATTTGCCGGCTCCGGCGTGGTGGGCTCTGAAATAATCGTTCACCATCTGCACGATCTTGCCATCCCGACCGATTACATAATGCGAGCTAACGCCAACTTTTTGATTGTGGAAAGTCTTCACCGTCTGATCTAGCGACGCTTGCGCCGTATGATGGATCATCACATAATTAGGCCTGCGCATCCCAAAGTTTGTCGAACCAATCCACTCCTTTTGATCAGCACCAATCTTCGCTAGCTGACCTTCTACGGGCGCTTCCTTGTAGATTTCCGAAAATTCCTTCGCTTTTTTCTTGTAAACTTTCTCCGTTGCCGCATATTTACCACCTCCGCAAGAGGTCGCCAATGCCGCAATAACCAAATATGTAAATACGTTTCTAATCATTTTCTGTTTATCATTTAACCTAAAGCTAACACCCCTTACAGAGCATCAACCACAAATTCCGGTCGCTCGACGCCCGGTTCCAGCTCGATAAGCTGAAAATTCCGAAACTCCATCAGCGCGCCTTCCGCTTCTAGGCAAACATAACCTTTTCGCTTCGAAGCCAAGCGGATGCTATTGACAAATTTACCATTTATAGCCAATTTTACGGTCCCGTCAATACAAACAACAGTATACTTGTTCCATTCCCCAACTCCTAAACAGCGATTCTCGACCGACTTACTGCGCTCTCCACGAGGATTATCCGGTGATGCGGTCATTCCACCGGCACCAAACAATTCCCCATGCACATAGGCAATCGGCGGTGTAACACCGTCCCTTGTATTCTGATTCACCCAATCGAGCTCTAACATCTGCACTTCCATGCCCATCGGCAGGCCATTCTTCCCAGGAACCGCATCTGACCATACAAAAACACCTGAATTACCTCCTTTTTCCAAATGTCGCCATTCCACATGTATGATAAAGTTCTCATACATTTTCTCTGAGCGGATCACTCCAATTGGATTGCCCTTGTTCACCAAAACCTTCCCTTTGGGTATCCAAGTCGTTTCCGAAGTGTTCACATCAATCCACTGTATCGGCTTTCCTTTTGCCTTCGGATTGACGATAGATTCATCAAAACTTTTCTCCACACCAAATGTGAAAAGCTTTTTCTGTGCACTTGCTCCCAAGGAAAAAGCCATAAACATTAGAAATAACGTTGCGCCCAATAGGTTTAGTCTGTTCATATCAGTAGGTTTTAAGTATCCCTAAGATAAGGATTTGCTCACAACTAAATCAAACCCAATGTAGACCCAATGTAAAGCCCTTCTGAAGCGGTTATGATTGGGCTCTGTATTGGGTTTGAAAGGGGTTTAAAAGGGCTTTAAGTAATAGGAACTGTGTAGCGGGGATTAGGGAGGCGGGATGTGCTGTTGAACTAGGAAAGGGAAAATTTGTCTTGAACCAGGAAAGAGCCCCCCCTTTAAACCAAAAAAAGCTGCCCCAATAGGAGCAACTCTTTAACAGACGCAAGGTCTAATATCTAAAATCTCACATCTAATCTCTACCTACGCTTCTGCGTAAGCTTCGATTGGAGGACAAGAACAGATTAACGTTCTATCGCCTTGTGAGTCGTTTACACGACCTACGGAAGGCCAGAATTTATTGATTCTTAAGTATTCAACAGGGTAAGCTGCTTTTTGACGCGAGTAAGGTCTATCCCACTCGTCTGCAGTTACTACGCGTGCCGTATGTGGCGCATGTTTCAATACGTTATCTTTTTGGTCAACCTCGCCATTTTCTACAGCAGCGATTTCTTGGCGGATAGCGATTAATGCTTCGCAGAAACGATCTAACTCTGCTTTCGATTCAGACTCTGTAGGCTCAACCATTAAGGTACCAGCTACAGGGAAAGATACAGTTGGAGCGTGGAAACCGTAGTCCATCAAACGTTTTGCGATATCTGCAACTTCGATTCCTACGTTTTTGAAACCACGACAATCTAAGATCATCTCGTGTGCACAACGTCCATTAGCACCAGCATATAATACCGGATAGTGCGACTCTAAGCGTGCTTTAATGTAGTTAGCATTTAAGATGGCAGTTTTCGTAGCATCGGTTAATCCTTCGCCACCCATCATTGCGATGTATGCGTGGGAGATTACTAAGATAGATGCCGAACCGAAAGGAGCTGCAGATACAGCTGAGATACCCTCTTCGCCAGAGATTTCCACCACTTCGTGGTTAGGTAAGAAAGGTACTAAGTGTGCTGCTACGCCGATTGGCCCCATACCAGGACCACCACCACCGTGAGGGATACAGAATGTTTTGTGTAAGTTTAAGTGACAAACGTCAGCACCAATATAACCTGGGCTTGTTAAACCTACTTGTGCGTTCATGTTCGCACCGTCCATATATACTTGACCACCATTTTCGTGGATGATATTACAGATCTCAACAATCGGCTCTTCGAATACTCCGTGCGTAGATGGATAAGTCACCATCAGGGAGTTTAAGTTTGCCGAATGCTCCGTTGCTTTTGCTCTTAAGTCTTCCACATCGATGTTTCCGCGCTCGTCACACTTCACAACAACCACTTTCAAGCCTGCCATAGATGCCGACGCCGGGTTTGTTCCGTGTGCAGATGCTGGGATTAAACAGATATCTCTATTCAAATCGCCACGGCTGTGGTGATAAGCACGGATAACCATTAATCCTGCGTATTCACCCTGTGCACCAGAGTTAGGTTGGAATGACATTTTAGCGAATCCAGTGATTTCACACAACCAATCGTTCAATTCGTTGATCAATTGCATGTATCCTGTTGTTTGGTCTGCAGGAGCGAATGGATGTAATCCGCCGAAACGAGCCCAAGTAACAGGAACCATCTCGGTTGTCGCGTTCAACTTCATCGTACATGATCCTAAAGGAATCATCGAATGACAAAGTGAAAGATCTTTTGCTTCTAAAGATTTGATGTAACGCAACATCTCGCTTTCAGAGTGGTAGCTATTGAAAACAGGGTGTGTTAAGTAATCAGAAGCGCGCTCTAATTCCTCTGGAATAGAGTTTCCTAATTCTTCAGTGAAACCAGATAGATCAACATCATTTACAGATTTACCTTTGATCTTCGCGAATACTTTCGCGATAGTTTCGATATCTTCTAGCGTAGTAGTCTCATCGATAGAGATTCCTACGGTATTATCAGCGTAGTAGAAGTTAAGCTCTTGGTTCAACGCTTCAGACTTCAACGGGCTAAGTTCTTTATCAACTTCAAAACGTAAAGTATCGAAGTAAGTCGCATTTACTTGTTTGTAACCTAAGGCTTGGATTGCTTTATCAGCAAGTTTAGTTAGATCATTGATACGTAAAGCAATGTTTTTAATCCCTTTTGGACCGTGGTAAACCGCGTAGAAAGAAGCCATAATAGCTAGTAATGCTTGCGCAGTACAGATATTAGAAGAAGCTTTATCTCTACGGATGTGTTGCTCACGAGTTTGAAGCGCCATACGCAATGCATATTCACCGTTCGAATCGGAAGTTACACCGATGATACGACCTGGGATATTACGTTTGTAGGCGTCTTTCGTTGCGAAGAACGCTGCGTGAGGACCACCAAAGCCCATCGGTACGCCGAAACGCTGTGAGTTACCCACAACAACATCAGCTCCCCATTCTCCTGGAGGCGTTAATAAAGCTAAAGCCATTAAATCTGTAGCAACACAGATCGTGATGTTTTTATCGTGAGCATAAGCCGTGAACTCTTTGTAGTCATTTACGGAACCATCAGCAGCAGGATATTGGATAAACGCTGCGAATACATCGTCTGCTAAGTTTTCTACGGTTAAGTCTGCAACGCGAATCTCTACACCAAAAGGCACCGCTCTAGTTTGCAATACATCCAGTGTTTGCGGGTAGATATTCGGTGTTACAAGGAATGTATGGGCATCTTTGTTTTTGCGCGTGCTGTATAGCATAAACATCGCCTCAGCAGCAGCAGTAGCTTCATCTAGAAGTGATGCATTTGCTACTTCTAAGCCCGTTAAGTCAGAAACCATCGTTTGGAAGTTCAATAAGGATTGAAGACGACCTTGTGCGATTTCAGCTTGGTAAGGCGTGTACTGTGTGTACCATCCTGGATTCTCGAATACGTTACGTTGAATAACGCCAGGTAAGATTACATCGAAATATCCCTGACCGATATAAGATTTGAATACTTTGTTTTTTTCAGCGATTTGAGCAACCTTTTCAAGGTAAGCAACCTCGCTTAATGCTGCAGGCAACTTTAAAGGTTCTTTTTTACGGATTTGCGCAGGTACGGTTTGCTCGATTAGTTCGTCTAAGGAGCTAACGCCAAGTACAGTCAACATTTCCTCTACTTGCGAAGCGCTAGGACCGTTGTGGCGATCCTGGAATTTCTCTTGGTAATTTATGTTACTCATTTTACGATGGGATTGCAAAATTTACAATGTTTAACGTTCTGTTATCCAATTTCTTTAGGATACTTTCGCTATAAAAAAATTAGATGTGCAAAGATACGCTTTTTATAGGTAATTTTTGCCCTACCCTTAGCCGCAAAAACATTTATTAACACATCAATCGATTGCACATTTTTTTAAAATTTAGGTAATAAGATTCGGGTATTGTTTCAAATAAAGTAGTGTAATCGAAGGGAAGGTATTATATCTGAAAATCTACGTTTTTCACATGCTTTTGTAAAAAAGGAGAGCTTCCACCCTACTGATCGCTGAACATCTTAAACATCAGCGGTTTAGCAATTATCAAAACGCTAAGCAATGATGGTGTTTTTTCTCTTTTCAATACATATTATTAAACAAATCACGAATTCCTCTAACTGACACAACTTAAATATTAAATATTTACAATATTTTTTACTCCATTAATTAAACATAATTTCTTTGCTATTTTAGCTGTGGGACAATCACCTACAATTCAAGAGAGAAAAACCATGCAAACCACCGATACGATTTTATTAGTTCGTCCCTATTTATTTAGGAGAAACGAAGAAACTGCGATCAATAACTACTTCCAGAGCGAGGAAATACCTCCTAGAAAAATCAATCAAACTGCTACTTCCGAGTTCGACAATTTTACATCCCTGCTGCAACATGCAGGAATTCGGACCATTGTAATCCAAGACAATGGAAAACATCAAACGCCCGATAGTATCTTTTCAAATCATGTCGCTTCTTTCCACAGGGATAGCGCGACCCTCTATCCCATGTTTGCCTATAATAGGCGCCGCGAGCGCAATCTCAATTATCTGGGTCAGCTTAAAATGAAGGGCTTCGAATTTGAGAAGTTGAATGATTACAGCGTTTATGAAGAAAGCGAGCTCTTTTTGGAAGGAAATGGTGCATTGATATTAGATCGGGTGAATCGCATAGCCTACAGCTCTCTATCCGATCGGGCGCATGAAAACCTAGCCATAATCTTTTGTAACGACCATGGCTACGAACCTGTTATCTTTCCATCATTCCATCAATTCGACGTACAGCTAAGGCCGATATTCCATAGCAATGTGATGATGTCATTAGGCACCAATTTCTGCGTTATATGTTGGGATTGCATTCCTGACATAGATGCTAGAATCAAAATTGAACAACGACTTATCTAGACGAATAAAGAAGTAATAACGATCAGTACGGAGCAAATGCATCAGTTTGCAGGTAATATGGTCGAGATAAAGAATAAGAATGGGCACCCTTTTATCAGTATGAGCACGCGCTTTCGACAGCCTAACGACGAGCCAATAAATCATATGCGCCACTCTATAATATTGAAAAGTTTGGTGTCGGAAGTGCGAGATGTCTGATCGCCGAAGTGTTTTACAAAAATTATTAAACTTCAGACTCAAAAATCATATAAAACGTCACAAACTCGACGAACTTTTTATATTTTCCATTAGCATCTGCTTCAGGATCTAAGCCTATCGTGAAGTGATTCGTATTCCCTTTATAGTTTATTTTAACGGCAATATCTTTACCATCGCTGCAACTATTACAGTCGCGTTTGCGCAAGGACATTAGATTGAGTTCTTCGATTAAACCAATTAGTTCTTCATAGCGTTCCTCCGGAAATAGGGTAGAATATTCGCTTGTTATATTCGGATCACATTTGTTTCCGCGGAAATCTCGTGTCATATGATCTTTCTTGATTTGCATTTTGATCAGCCCGCATTTCCCTTGAAGCAAATCAACATCCATACGCAATCCAATTGGATCGATCTTTTCTTTATTACAAGAAACTAGACTAACTAAAGCGATAAATAGGAAAAATATCGGTCTTATCATAAATGTTTATAATGTAGTAATTAGCAATAATTAACAAAGATAGATTTTCCCGCAAATAACTTAAGTAAATTAGAAAGAATCTTTCGCGATTTCTCTTCTCACTCTGCTGAGGCTTTCTGGAGTTATGCCCAAATACGAAGCGATCATCCATTGCGGAACACGCAGTAGCAACTGCGGGTACATGGCAACGAATTCTAAGTATCTTTCTTTAGCCGACATAGCTAACAGGGAGTTTATCCTACGTTGTAGGAAGTGTATATTGCGTTGTAAGGAAGTTTCTGTAAAGCAGGTAAACTCATGATTGATCTTTCCTGCCTCTTCTAGAAATTGAGGCTGAATGAATACCACCGTGGAAGGCTCCAATGCTTTGATATAGTAGTTTGATGGTTCGTTGAAGAACATGCTGGATCTATCCATCATTAACCAATTCTCTGGTGCAAACTGCATAATATGCTCGCCTCCTTTTTCATCAAGGCTGAACAACTGCAATAATCCTTTTTCAACAAATAGGATATGCTTGCAAACCTCGCCGGCACGCATAATAAGTTGATTATGGTCTACTTCGCGAAAGTCGAATAGCGGGCTTAGGCTTTCGAAATCCGACAGCGTAAGTCCGGTTTTCGCCGTGTAATACGAGTAGAAATTAGACTTGATTAGTTCTTCAGAAGTTATCATCAGTAAAGCACACTAAATTTAAAAGCTAAGGGTTGGAAATTCTTCAACAAATCGTTGAACAATTCATCTCCGTATTTGATATAAAGCACAGCGAAATTCTCGGTACGCTCTTGCAGACCGCCATTCGGGAACAGTTTATCTTTAACCCGCTCTATTTGAATGAGCGCATCCTCGTGGTTCCTTTTCTCTGCTTTTAACAATTTCTTTTCTAAGTTGTTTACCGCCTTTTTAAGGCGTGCTTTTACGGCGTCGGTACTTGGGCCTAGACTTGGGTCGATCTTATGCGCACGAAGCTTAATTTTGCCAAAAATTGCATTCAATTCCATCCACTCGTCTTGAAGATTCAGTCGATGCTTTGTCCTCCGACGGACATACTCGTTTTTAAGGGTATTGACAGGTTTGAAAATACTTTTGAAGGTAAAGTCCAGACGGAATACCTTGCCAGCAACACTATCATCCGTAATTAATGCTGAATTACGTGGAACAAGGATCGGAAACTGCGTTTTATAATGGTCAAAATTTGCCTTTAGCTGTAGCCAATACACGATTTCGGCTCCCCCGCCGATGTATGCTAAATTAGGAAGAATGAGTTCTTGATAAAGCGGTCGCATCACTACGTTCGGACTGAATCGTTCTGGATGCTTCTTGATTTCTTGTTTTATCTCCTCTTCGGTAAAGAAGATATTCTGATGGAGCACTTCAAAACGACCGTCTTCGAGGCGAACGATACGTTCTCTGAATTCATCGGTCAGATAAAAGAAGTTGATTTCGCGGGCATGGACCTGGGTATTGAATCCCGCTTCCTCTAATGATTTAGAGGTTGCTTCGATATATTTCCAGCTATTTTCTTCAAGGATATCTTTCTCAATAATTGGAGCAAAAACGTTTTTCAGCGCTACCCTATCGGCATCAATGATAACAAGACCATAAGCTTTAAATAGCGAATTGACAAACTTGCGAGTAGCATCAGCAAGATTTAATCCGGAAAGATAGGCTTCCTCCACCAGCTCGGTCAGTTTCGTCGAATTATCCGATAAACCGAAGGTATTGCAATACTGCTTCACCACATCGGCCATGCTGTCCGTTTTCATTCGGCCAGTTGCAGAAATCCCCTCCTCTTCCCAAACAATCTTCTTTCCGTAAACACGTGTGTTGTTAATTTCCGCAAAATCATGATCTTCACTCGCCATCCAATAAACGGGCACAAAGTCCTGATCTGGAAAGCGTTCCTTTAGGTCCTGCGCCAGCTTTATGGCCGTCACGATCTTAAAAATGAAGTATAAGGGACCGGTGAATATGTTTAACTGATGACCGGTGGTAACCGTAAATGTATTATTGCTTTTTAATCGCTCTAGATTTTCGGCAACCTCCGGAGAACTAGCTAAAAGCTCGGCATATTGATCTTTCAATTGATCGACTAGCAGTTCACGATGTTGGAATTTCTTCTGCTCCTCAATTTGCTTCTTGAAACCGTCAAGATCTGGAAAATGACCGTAATAAGAGGTTAAATCTGGCTGTTTTGACAGATATGCTAATAAGGTTTTAGAAAAACTTCCAGTGTCGCTATAGTCTATGTATGTGGCTTTCATCTAGCTAGAGTAATATTGCTTCAAATGTAAAAGATAGAAGGATTCAAATTACAAAAAAACTTTCATGATTCCGCTGATTGACCAACAGTAATGAAAGTTCTTGATGGTGGGAATGAACCGACCGATCCGCTAAAAGTAAGAAAAGGATGTTGATTAGGGGGTATTGCTCCCTTTATTTGACAATACTTCCATATAAATCGAAGTCTTCTGCACGGTCTACTTTCACCTGTACAAAATCTCCGATACGAGCATAGTTTGTTTTAGCATCCAATACCACTTCATTATCCACCTCAGGCGAGTCATACTCCGTTCTTCCGATGAAGTAATCTCCATCCACACGATCCACCAGCACTTTATAGGAATTGCCGATTTTGGTCTGGTTGATATCATAGGATATCCCTTGCTGAACCTCCATAATCTGATCTACGCGCTCTTGTTTCACTTCTTCAGGGACATTGTCTTCTAAAGAATGTGCATGCGTTTTCTCCTCATGAGAATAAGTAAAACAGCCCAATCTGTCGAAACGGGTTTCTTCAACCCACTCTAACATCTCATTGAAATCTTGTTCAGTTTCTCCCGGGTAACCGCAGATCAAAGTCGTACGCAAAGCGATATCAGGCACTTTATCGCGGATCTTGTTTACTAAATCAATTTGCTTTTGCTTGCTGGTTCCTCTACGCATAGAGGTTAGCATATTATCGCTGATATGCTGTAGCGGCATATCCAAGTAGTTACAGATATTAGAGCGCTCATTCATCGCATCGAGGATGTCCATCGGAAAACCGGAAGGATACGCATACTGCAAACGAATCCACTCGATACCATTAACATCCGATAAATGACGTAAAAGGTCAGAAAGATTACGCTTGCCGTAGATATCTAGACCGTAATAGGTTAAATCCTGCGCAATCAGTATCAATTCTTTTGTGCCGTTCGATGCTAAGAATTTCGCTTCTTTCACTAAGTCATCGATAGACTTGGAAACGTGTTTCCCGCGCATCAAAGGAATAGCACAGAATGAGCAAGGTCTGTTACAACCTTCTGCAATCTTAAAATATGAGAAATGTGAGGGTGTGGTCAATAAACGCTCGCCCAACAACTCATGACGGTAATCCGCACCAATTGTTGAAAGCAGATCCGGAAGATCGTTGGTACCGAAGAAAGCATCAACATTCGGAATCTCAGCTTCTAGTTCGGGCTTATATCGCTCCGACAAACAGCCTGTAACAATCACCTTATTGACCTTGCCTTGATCTTTTAACTCAGAAAATTGAAGGATGGTATCAATAGACTCCTGTTTCGCATTATCAATAAATCCACAGGTATTGATCACGACGATATCATTCGCTTGGATATTATTGGCTTCATGAACGACATCCATTTGGCTGCCTTTCAATTGTCCCATTAAAACCTCGCTATCGTGAATATTTTTAGAACAGCCCAAAGTAACCACATTCACACGTGGCTTTGCTACTACCGGAGCTGCATTTCTTGTTTTTGTTCTCATATGAATGTGTAGACTACTGGAATAGTGAGTCTACGAAGTCTTTTTTGTTAAATAACTGTAAATCACCAATCTTCTCTCCTACTCCAATGTACTTTACAGGAATTTTGAATTGATCGGATATCCCGATAACCACACCGCCCTTCGCTGTACCATCAAGCTTGGTCAATGCTAATGCATTCACATCCGTTGCTTGTGTAAACTGCGTCGCCTGCTCAATAGCATTCTGGCCCGTGGAAGCGTCTAATACCAATAATATCTCATGCGGGGCATCTGGGATGACCTTCTGCATGACATTTTTGATCTTCGTTAGCTCGTTCATTAAGCCAACCTTATTATGGAGACGTCCTGCCGTATCGATAATAGCAACATCATCACCATTTGCAACCGCAGACTTAACCGTGTCGAAAGCAACTGATGCAGGATCCGAACCCATGGGCTGTGCCACAACACGAACACCTACTCTATCGCCCCACAACTGTATCTGATCAACAGCAGCAGCGCGGAACGTATCTGCCGCACCTAAAACAACCTTATTACCTGCTTCTTTTAACTGATGTGCAAGTTTTCCGATTGTCGTTGTCTTCCCGACACCATTTACCCCAACGACCATAATAACATAGGGCTTTTGATTACCATATTCGAAGGTCTCGAAATCATTGCTGTTGTTCTCGGCAAGTAAACCTTGGATTTCGTCTTTTAATAAGCCGTTTAGATCATCAGTAGTAACGTATTTGTCTTGAGCAACACGCTTCTGAATACGATCAACGATCTTTAGCGTCGTTGTAACACCTACATCAGAGGTTACTAAAACTTCTTCAAGATTATCCAATACATCATCATCGATGGTTGATTTTCCAACAACCGCTTTGGTAATTTTCGCAAAGAATCCCTCTTTCGTCTTCTCTAAGCCCTTGTTGAGTGCTTCCTGCGCCTCAGGAGTTTCCTGCTTCTTTTTAAAAAAATCAAATAATCCCATGATGTAAATGTATAATATGTCGTTGCTTTTCGTTCAAAGATACTGAAAACGGAAATACTAAAAAAGCCCTTTTGGTACTACCAAAACGGCTGTTTATAAGATTTTTAAAGAAAAACTTTAAAAAAAAGGAATATCTTACTGCTTATTTAGTAGCCGCAGCAACAACTTCTTTTACTTTGTCGTTGTGAACCATACTCTCTTTGAAAGTATATGCGCCTGTTTTTGCAGATTTAGTAGTAAGAACTACTTTAGTATATTCTTTACCACCACCTTTTTGTAATGATGCAACTGCCTTCTTTGCCATGGTATAATATTTTTATAGACTCCGAGGAATCCTTGTTTTTTACTTAATTTCTTTGTGAACTGTTACTTTTCTCAATACTGGGTTGAATTTTTTCAACTCTAAACGCTCAGTAGTGTTTTTCTTGTTCTTAGTAGTGATATAGCGAGACATTCCCGGAAGACCACTTTCTTTGTGTTCAGTACATTCTAAGATAACTTGTACTCTATTTCCCTTTTTTGCCATTGTTTTACTTTATTTATACCCTCACGGGTGAATTTCATGATTCTATTTAATGTTGATACAACAGGCGGTCTATCTATTAAATATGACCTTGTTTGATAAATTTATCGATTGCTGCTGTAATTCCGTTTTTGTTGATCGTTTTGATTGCTGAAGTAGAAACTTTCAACGTAATCCAACGATCTTCTTCTGGAATGTAAAAACGTTTGGTCTGTAAATTAGGATAGAATTTACGCTTAGTTTTAACGTTCGAGTGTGATACGTTATTTCCTTTTAATGCCGTCTTGCCTGTTAAATCACAAATTCTTGACATGATATTCGATTTTTATTGTTGTTCTTGTTAAAAATACGTTCCCTTAGAAACGAGTGTGCAAATATCTATATTTCTTTTGGGAAATACAATATTATTTCAGGAATTATTTTTAAAATAATCGAAGACTGCTGTGGAAGTCAGCAAAAATACTGTATTTTGCATTAAATATCGCGAAGCGAATATCACAATAGTTTTCAACAATTCACAATGAACAAATATCTTTTAAGGGGAATCGTCTTTTTAACGGCGGGGATTATATGCGTGTTCTTAGGATACACGCTCATGGAAAACGAGAATAATTGGTATAAGCTGTTGATGACATTAGGTGTTATTTTTTTTGGAATAGGGTTCGTTGCATTAATGTACCGCATCTTTAGGAAAATCGATAGAAAAACACTCATCGATGATCGGAAAGAGCAACAAGAGAAATAAATCATGTTGCACCAAACCAAAGGAATTACGCTCAAAGTAACCAATTATTCGGAAAGCAGTGTTGTTGCACAAATCTATACGCAGGCTTTCGGATTGCAATCCTACTTAATTAACGGGGCGCGAAAACCAAAGGCAAAAATTTCGGTAAACATGCTGCAGCCATTCCATTTGCTGGAGCTCGTCGTTTATAATAAAGAGAACAACAATCTGCAGCGAATCAAAGAAGCACAACATCTTCCTGTATTGAAACAGATCCCGCTGGATATTGTTAAAAGTTCTATCGCCTTATTTTTGAACGAAGTGCTTTACAAAGTTCTGAGGCACCAGTCCCCGGATAAACAGCTTTTCGATTTTTTGGAAAACGCTATTATATGGCTTGATGAGACCGAAGAAGGTTTGGCTAACTATCATCTCATTTTCCTGCTAAAACTCTCGCATTACCTTGGGTTTAAACCTTCTTTGAGCAATCTTCCATATTTCGACTTATTGGAGGGAAGATTTGTGAGCATCCTTCCGGCACACGTCTATACACTGCAAGAGCCTTACAGTTCATACCTAAGAGAATTAGTCAATTGTTCATTCAGCAATTGTAACAACGTGAAGCTGAAAAGGGAGGATAGGAGCTATCTTCTACAGAAGCTCGTCGATTATTATCGTCTTCATACTGAAAACTTTGGAGAGCTCAATTCTCTGTATATCCTGGAAGAAATCTTCAATTAAAACGCCATAAAAAAAGCCCATCGAAAATTATCGATGGGCTTTTACACAATAAATATATATTGAATCTATTCTCTTAGATAAGCTTTACATTTACCGCGTTAAGGCCTTTACGACCTTGCTCAACTTCGTAAGAAACTTCGTCTTTCTCGCGAATTTTGTCAATTAATCCAGAAACGTGTACGAAGATTTCGCTCTCGCCTGAATTTGGAATGATGAAACCGAAACCTTTGGCCTCATTAAAGAATTTTACTACTCCTTGTTGCATGTTATTAATTTATTATTTCTTAAAGGTATCAATTATTTTCTAAATAAAAACTAAATATTAGGATAATATGATTAAACATTTTCAATAGTCACTTGTCTATGCTGTATATCTTTTGGAAAGATTTTTGAGATTAGAAAAGCATTATACGGTTATTATGAAAAAAATATTATCAATATTAGCGCTTATCGCATTGGTGGTAACAGCTCAAGCACAAAATGTATCTATGGAAAATAGCAGAAGAGTAGCAACTCGCGGCTTTGCCGAAAAAGAAGTCACTCCAGACATCATTTACCTTTCAATTTCATTGAAGGAATACTATCAAGATGGCAATGCGAAGAAAAAGGTAGCTATAGAAACCTTAGAAAAGCAACTTTATGATGCAGCGATGAAATATGGTGTAAAAAAAGAAAACTTCACCATCCAAAACATTTATAGCTATAATGCTGCTGATCGTAAGAAAAAGAACACGGAATTACTTCAGTCGCGTCAGTATCGCATCAAAGTAACCGATTTGAAGAACTTAAATGCGATGATGGATGAGGTAGATTCGCAGGGTCTACAGAATACCAACATTAGTGGTTACGATCATTCTCAGAAGAAAGCAATTGAGAAAGAGTTAAAAACAGCAGCGGTTAAAGATGCCAGAGTGAATGCGGAAATTCTAGCAGCAGCAGACGGTGAAACTGTTGGAAAATCGCTAATGATCAATGATAATAGCAGCTTCAGCTGGAATGATGTGATGCCGCAGCCACGTGCTTATATGGCGATGTCAAAAACAGCAAACGCTGAATCTGATGCAATAGGAGGGAGTGGACTTGATATTGATGTTCGCCCGATCAAACTGACTTGCAATATCGACGCAGTATTTGAATTGAAATAACAATGGAAAACCAATATAGCTCTAAAATAGAGCGCATAAATAAAGATTTTCTTTGGGTGGAGCGACTATCTGTATTAATGGATAGTCGCTTCCGTATTGGGAACTTTCGCTTCGGATTGGACCCAATCCTCAACTTTATTCCCTTTGCCGGACAAATCGCAACTTTTATCATATCCTTGGTATTGGTTACAGTGATGTACCGAAATGGGGCAAGTGGCAAGATTGCCATCAAAATGCTGCTCAACGTCACTTGGGATGCCCTTCTAGGTTCAATACCTCTCTTAGGGAATATCTTCGACTTCTTTAACAAAGCCAACGATAAGAATATTAAACTGTTGCGTGAGCACTACTATGAGAATAAACATCAAGGAAGCGGTAAGAACATCATCTTCCTGATTGTTTCCATTCTAGCAATCGTCATCACACTTTTAATCTATGCGATGTACGCTTTAAGCGTTTGGTTGTTTAATCTCATCTTCTAAACTTTTCTTTACTTTTGTAGCTATGAGCAAAACAAGACTTTTCGCTTTGTTGGGCGTGGCAATTATGCTTATTGCTATATTGACAAATCCATCGAAAGATAAAATAAACGATGAACTGCGAGATCGGGCGAAGGAAATCTTAAAAAAACAATTACAATACGAGCATCAGGATGCTGTAGAGTTCGGAATGATGCTTTTTGGAGATCGCGTTGTAGAGGAGTTTGTCAACACCTATGTGCAAACCAAAAACTATTATCTCTTTTCTCTATGTGAAGTAAATTGGAACGGAGAAAAGGTTACAGTAGGAGGAGGGGCTTTCGGGAAGGTATGGATCAGTCCAAAGCTTGATGAGAAAGCGAACGAGCTTATTGACGTACTAAAGAAACAATAATGCTGGAGATACTCTACGAAGATCAGGACCTCATTGCTATCAATAAACCGCACGGCCTGTTAGTACATCGCTCATCTATCGCTGCAGATACATCTGAATTTGCTTTGCAATTGTTGAGAGATCAAATTGGCAAAACCGTCTATCCCGCTCATCGTCTCGATCGCAAAACTGGTGGAATACTACTGTTCTCCATGAACAAGGAAACCGACTCTCTGATTCAGCAGGCCTTTGCCAACAACCAGATTAAAAAAGAATACTTGGCAGTTCTTCGCGGATTTTCTCCGCTCAAAGACAGCATCGATTACCCTCTGAAGAAGAACAACGGAACCTTGCAGGATGCCATTACGCATTTTGAAACCCTTCAGCATACGGAAATAGATCTTCCTTTCGGGAAGCACCCGACTTCACGCTATTCACTTGTGAAGGCGATGCCACAGACCGGAAGAATGCACCAGCTCCGCCGTCATTTTGCACACATATTGCACCCCATCATAGGCGATCGGCCACATGGCTGCAATAAGCAGAATAAACTTTGGAAAGAGACCTTTGCACATGACAGCATGTTGCTGCATGCATCGTATTTATCCTTCAAACAGCCCAGATCCGGCGAACAAATTGAAATATACGCAAAACTCCAACCCGAATTCGAAAGAGCATTGACCATTTTGAATATTTCGGACCAAGTCAGATTTACGTAATCGATTGTCCATTTTCTTAACATTTAGGAAATCAGGTCTCTTTTGTCGTTTAATTACCTATTTTTGTAGTACTAAAACACATTTAATTTTAACATGAAAAATACTGCGTTATCTAACCTGCATATTGCTTTAGGCGCGAAGATGGTTCCTTTCGCTGGTTTTAACATGCCTGTTCAATACAGTGGCATTAATGATGAGCACGAGACAGTACGTACCGGAGTAGGTATGTTCGACGTTAGCCATATGGGTGAGTTCATCTTAAAAGGTGAAAAAGCACTTGACCTTATTCAAAAAATCTCTTCTAATGATGCTTCTAAGCTTTATGACGGTAAAGTACAATATGCTTATATCCCTAATGAAGAAGGTGGAATTGTAGACGATTTCTTGACTTATAAAATTGACGACATCACTTACCTTCTCGTTGTCAATGCTTCCAATATTGAAAAAGACTGGAACTGGATCAGCAAATACAACACGTTCGGTGTAGAGATGAAAGATATCTCTGATAAGACTTCTTTATTCGCTGTACAAGGTCCGAAAGCTGCCGATGCATTACAAGGCTTAACAGACATCGAATTAGCGCCTATGGAGTACTATTCTTTCCAAAAAGGTGTATTTGCCGGTGTTGAGAATGTATTGGTGTCAGCAACAGGATATACAGGCGCTGGTGGCTTCGAGATCTATGTAGACAATGAGCATGCGGAGCAAGTATGGAATGCGATCATGGAAGCAGGTAAACAATATGGCATCAAACCAATCGGTTTAGGCGCTCGTGATACCTTACGTTTGGAAATGGGCTTCTGTTTATATGGAAATGATATCGATGATACAACTTCTCCATTAGCAGCGGGTCTAGGATGGGTTACTAAATTCACGAAAGACTTCGTGAACTCTGAAAACCTAAAAGCTGAAAAAGAAAGAGGATTGACACAAAAGTTAGTAGGCTTCGAAATGATCGACAGAGGTATTCCTCGTCATGATTACGAAATCGTAGATGCTGAAGGAAATAAGATTGGTCGTGTTACTTCAGGAACGCAATCACCAACATTGAAGAAATCCGTTGGTTTAGGCTATGTGGATACTGCTTTCGCAAAAGACGGTACAGAAATCTTCATTTCTATCCGTAATCAGCCAATTAAAGCAATCGTTAAAAAGCCGCCTTTCGTAAAATAAGGCTACAAAATTTATAAGCAGAGGGCTATTTTTTAGCCCTCTTTTTTTGTCTTGCCAGTTCCTGTGCTGCCGCAGCCTTCTTTGCCTGAACGTCGCGGCTAACCTGTTTCAATAAAACAATCTTCAGATAGACCAAAACAACCAATAGGGCAATCGACAGACCCAGATACAACATATTCCCGCTGTTATATCCGGCCACACTGCTAAGTATCAGAAATACAATACCTAGGTTCAATACTACGTTCAATATAAATTTCTTCGTCATTTCTTTTTTATTACAGGGCTTCCAATTACACTTTTTCTGAGAAAAGAGAAATAAACAATTCCTCCCACAATATTCAGCAGGATAACAAATAAGGCCATCATCATTCTTTCTGTATTGCTAATGGAAGTGGAAAGCATAATTTCTCGGAGAACAAGTACCACCCATATCAACGAAACGAGCATCGCAATGCTCAAAAGGATAGGGGCAAAGCCAACTTTAAAGAGGACCAAAAGTATAGCTAGGATATAAAAAGCCAGACTAAACAGAAAGGCCTGTTTAGTCTGTTGAATTACCTTGTTCATGGAACAAAGGTAGTGAATATCTAAATCTTTTTATCCTTATGGGAAGATTCCTAATTCTTTATAGGACTCACCAACTTTATTGATGGCACAGATAAAGGCTGCAGTTCTCAAATCCTCAACACCCTCGGTATTCTTCCAGATATCGTGGATTTCTTGATAAGAACCGATCATAGTATCCTCTAATCCAGAATATACTAAATCCACCTCATCTGGTCCACGTAAGATGATCTTACGTTCCAATTTAGAAACCTTTTGGTTCGTCATTGACTCGATGATATTCAAGATCTCTGCATACATGTTTTCGCTAAAGCGCTTCTCTAAGCGTCCATAACGAACGTGGCTTAAGTTCTTCAACCATTCGAAGTAAGAAACCGTCACACCACCGGCATTCAGATAGATGTCCGGAATAACCAACTTACCCTTGCCGTTCAATATTTCATCCGCCTCCGGAGTCAATGGTCCATTCGCTGCCTCACCAATAATCTGCGCTTGGATTCTATCCGCATTATCGCCATTGATTACAGACTCTAAGGCTGCTGGAATCAAGATATCGCATGGATATTCTAAACCTTTAGCAGATTCCAAGATATTCTCAGCGCCAGGGAAATTCAAAATAGATCCTGTCGCTTTTCTATGCGCAACAACAGCATTCAAATCTAATCCGTCTGCATTGTAAATCGCTCCTTCATATTCAATCAAACCGACCAAAATAGCACCTTCGTCTTGGAAGTAATTTGCTGCATGGTAGCCCACGTTTCCTAAACCCTGAACAATCACGCGCTTGCCTGCGATACCTACTGAAAGCCCTAGCGCAGCCATGTCTTCCTCATTCTTAACGGCTTCACGAACCCCAAAGAAAACACCTAAACCGGTTGCTTCAGCACGTCCGCGAACACCGCCCTGAGAAATCGGCTTACCCGTAACACAAGCCTGTGCATTGATCTCATTAGGATTCAACGTGGTATATGTATCAACGATCCAGCTCATCTCGCGAGCACCCGTTCCATAATCCGGAGCCGGCACATCGGTTCCTGGACCGATAAAATTCTTCTTCACTAATTCCGTCGTATAACGTCTGGTGATCTTCTCTAACTCATACTCCGAATACTTCTTAGCATCGATTTTAATACCGCCCTTAGCACCGCCGAAAGGGACATTTACGATGGCACATTTGTAAGTCATCAATGACGCAAGCGCCATTACCTCATCCTGATCTACTTCCATACTAAAGCGAATACCACCTTTACATGGCAACTTATGATGTGAGTGCTGGACGCGGTAAGCTTCGATTACTTCGATCTCTTCTCCGATTTTCACGGGAAACTTCACACGAAGAATAGAGTTACAAGCTTTGATTTGATCGAGAATTCCTGGGGAAAAACGAGTGAATTTGGCCGCTTTGTCGAAGTTGCGAGCAACCCCTTGGAAAAAACTGTACGTTGTGTTGTCTTGACTGGACATAGATTATTGTATTTGTTTACACTTGGTATAAATTAGTATAAAGGTAATTGTTTTATGATATTTCCAATAAGGTTACCCCGAAAAACAATGTTTTTAATCAATTGATAACAAAAGATTTTCTGGATCAAGCTGAATTCTTGGGGGGAATGTTAAAAATTTGTTAGTTTAGCGTCCTTAATACAGATATCCCTTGCAAGAAGCCGAACGTAAATTACTATCGCTATTGATGCCCGAAGGGCTT